>WQVS01000007.1 GCA_009785705.1 Coriobacteriia bacterium | reverse complement strand
TAGACTGAGCTCTGTTTAGGCAAAATTGTCGCAACAGCCTCTATGGTTGCTATTTGGACTATTGCTCTTACAGATATCCCTGTTGAACTTATGGCTCTTCATAGGATAAAGAAATTCCTGGGCACTTTCATACACCTGTTCGCTATTTTGAAGTCTACTTTAGTATTTTTTTACCTGCTTGGGCGCACTCCGCTAGCTAGCACTCTGCAACAAAGCATTTTTCATTGTTTTTACATTGAGGCTGAATTTTTACATCATATTAACAATAAGGCAGTTCCCTCTCTATATACTAAGTCTATCTGCGCAGTTCTTGCTGCGCTAAATTTCGCTTGCAAGGCGAGCTTGGGAAGGCGGACTAAGGAAAACACATAAAGCAGAGTGCCTGCAAATATCTGGAAAATATCGCAAGGAATAATAAATGACGGTGCGAAAGCGCACAAAACAAGAAATGCATAAACATGATAAGGAGAATAAGTATGAAATTGAAAAAAATACTCTCACTGGGAGCAAAGAGCATTGCGCTACTCGCTATCCTGCTACTAGGATTAGGAGCACTACTGGCTTGCGATAGCGATGATGCAGGTGACACGGTGGTAATCGCAACCAATGCCGATGAAGAGGCCGTGCAGATAATGAGACACGTCCTTGACACGAACGGCTTTAGTGGGCAGTACGTTGTGCAAGAGCTGGGAACAGCTGAACTGGGCGGTCGCCTGATGGCAGAGGGTACTAGTATTGAGGCTGACCTCATCACTTTAGCCAGTTTCTATCTTGAGAGTTCGCAAGCCCAGAATGACACCTTCATTCCTCTGGGTATTGATGCAGAGACCATGCAGGACTTCCCTGACTACATGGCACCAATTCTCGCAATTACAGGCTCTATTTTTGTAAACACGGAACTGATGGATTCAGACAACTTGCCTACGCCTAGCTCAATCAGAGATCTTGCTGACCCTGTATACGAGGGAAATCTAGCCATTGCTGATATTAATTCATCAACAACAGCATGGCTGCTTACCCAGGCTCTAATTGATAACTATGGCGAAGCAGAGGCAGAAGAGATACTACAAGGCATCTATCGCAATGCAAGCGACCAGGTACTCCCTTCAGGCTCTGGCCCCATTCGCGCCGTACGTGCAGGTGAGGTTGCAATTGGTTTTGGTCTGCGCCACACAGCTGTGGCTGATAACGCAGCAGGTCTACCCATCGACTTTATCGACCCCATAGAGGGCAACTATCAGCTAGTGGAAGCACTTGCAGTGGTAGACAAGGGAGACAACACCAATCCCCTAGCAGAAGAGATGGCGCGTGTTATTATTCAACACTCACGTCAAGACCTGCAGGAATACTATCCCACGGCACTCTATGTGGGCGAGTCAACTGATGTTGCACACAGACCTGCTGATCCACGTGTTTTCCCGCAGGCTTTGACCTTAGAATTGTTGCTGGAACACCAGGCAATTGTGGATAGAGCAGCACGCGCAACTAACTAAACGACAAGAGCGGCAAGCTAGACAATGAAGATAACAAAAGACCCCTGGAAGGAAATTTGTAGATGACAAAGGAAAGAGTTGTGGCCGTTCGACCAGTGCCTGAAAAAATTAGTGGAATAATTCTTGATTGGGCAGGGACTACCGTAGACTATGGCTGCTTTGCGCCAGTAAATGCCTTCCAGCAGATATTTATCCAGCGTGGCATCCATCCCACTGACGAAGAAGTGCGCGCACCCATGGGTCAGGCAAAGCGTGACCACATCTGCATCATGCTTGAGGGCGAGCGCCTAAGTGGTCTCTGGCGCGAAAAGTTCGGTCGTGACTGGACGCAAGAAGACGTCGATGAAATGTATGCCATTTATGAAGACATCCTTTTTGCTTCACTAAGAGATTTTTGTGAGGTGAAGCCAGGGGTACTGGAAGTTGTTGAATACTTGCGCAGACGCAATATTAAAATTGGCTCTACGACAGGCTATACTCCTGAAATGATGAAAGTTGTAGCGGCAGAAGCTAAAGTAGCTGGTTATGCTCCCGATGCTTATGTTACACCAGAAGATGTGGGCTACGGCAGACCTTATCCTTACATGTTATTTGAAAACATGCGCAAACTTGAATTGCTGACGGTGGCAGAGATTATCAAAGTGGGCGATACTCTTTCAGATATTGCTGAATGTAAGAACGCAGGAGTCTATGCCATAGGCGTTGTTGAGGGCAGTTCGGAGATGGCTCTACGACAGGAAGAATTCGAAGCATTGTCCTCTGAAAAACAGGACAATCTACGCAAAACAATCACTAAGCGCTATCTTGATGCAGGTGCCGATGCTGTTATTATTGAAATGAGGGATTTAGTGGCCCTGATTGGATAAAAAGGCAGAGAAAGGCGCGGCATGTCACATCGTCTAGGCATAGACATTGGTTCAACCACAATAAAAGTAGTAATAACTGATAATAACTTCAAAATCTTATATAGCGACTACCAGCGTCACTTTTCGGACATTCAGAATACTTTGCTCAAAATGATGCTTGCTGCAAAAGAGCAGATGGGTAATATTGATGTCTGCGCCATGATTACAGGTTCTGGGGGCATGACCCTCGCCAACTGGATTGGTGTGGATTTTATCCAAGAGGTTGTGTCGGCATCAAATAGCGTTAATATTTTTGCGCCAGAAACTGATGTGGCGATTGAAATCGGTGGGGAAGATGCCAAAATCATCTATTTCACGGGGGGCCTTGAGCAGCGCATGAATGGCATTTGCGCTGGTGGTACAGGCTCTTTCATTGACCAAATGGCAGCTCTCTTGCAGACAGATGCAACAGGACTTAACGAACTGGCGAAAGAACACACCGTCATCTATCCCATTGCTGCTCGCTGTGGGGTATTTGCGAAAAGTGACCTGCAGCCGCTTATCAACGAAGGTACGGCAAAGACCGACCTTGCGGCATCCATTTATCAGGCCATTGTGAGTCAGACCATCAGTGGACTTGCCTGTGGTCGCCCGATTCGCGGCAAGGTGGCTTTCTTGGGTGGGCCGTTGCACTATTCTTCAGAGCTTCGCGCACGCTTCAAGGACGTTCTCGAACTAGAAGATGAAGACGTGATTCTGCCTGAAAATGCACACCTCTTTGTGGCCCTTGGTGCAGCGATTGGTGCTGCACCAATGATGGGGAGCCGTGCAGCGATTGGCACAGACCCTAAGAAGCAGACCAACTTTGACGAACTGATTGGCAACCTGAAAGCACAGCAAGAATCAGAGATTGAAATTGACAGACTACCTGCACTTTTCAAAGACGATGCAGAATATCAAGACTTCAAAGACCGACATGCACAGCATAAAATAGCCAGACGCTCGCTGGAAGACTATGACGGCGAAGTGTTCTTGGGAATCGATGCAGGTTCTACAACAACGAAGCTGGTACTCATCAGTAACGAGGGAGAACTACTCCATTCCTACTATGCCAGCAATGAGGGAAATCCTCTGCAGACAGTCAAGCAGGCGCTGCTAGAGATATACGATATTTTACCTGCTGGCCTTTCTATCACCAGTTCCTGTGTAACAGGCTATGGCGAAGGACTTATCAAGGCAGCACTCTGTGTTGACCATGGTGAGGTTGAGACCATGGCACACTATAAAGCAGCAGCCTTTTTCGTGCCAGACGTTGACTTCATCCTAGATATTGGTGGGCAGGACATGAAATGTCTGCGCCTGCGTAATGGGGCAATTGACTCAATGTTGCTCAATGAGGCCTGTAGTGCTGGATGTGGATCTTTCATTGAGGCTTTTGCAAAATCGCTCAATATGGAAATCGCTGACTTTGCGACCTGTGCCCTAGAATCGAAAGAGCCCGTAGACTTAGGTTCGCGCTGTACCGTCTTTATGAACAGTCGTGTAAAGCAGGCACAAAAAGAGGGCGCCAACGTATCTGACATTTCAGCAGGACTGGCCTACTCTGTTATTAAAAATGCACTACAAAAAGTTATCAAGATTACTGACCCTTCCCAGCTAGGAACTTCAATTGTAGTTCAGGGGGGAACTTTCTATAATGAAGCCGTTCTGCGTGCTTTCGAACTAGTAGGGGAACGCGAGGCCGTGCGCCCCGACATCGCAGGTATCATGGGTGCCTTTGGTGCAGCGCTGATTTCAAAAGAAAAGTACGCTAGCCAGGGCAGCCCCGATGATCAAGGATATGAATATTCCACCTTGCTCTCTAAAGAAGACCTGTTGGCTCAAGACATTCAGGTCAGCCACACGCGCTGTAAGGCCTGTAGCAACTTCTGTCTACTTACCATTAGTAAGTTTTCTGGTACGCGTCGCTTTGTGTCGGGAAATCGCTGTGAGCGCGGGGTAGGTAAAAAGTCCACCACGACTAATGTGCCCAACCTCTATCAGCAAAAGTACGACCGCCTCTTCAGCTATACCGCACGTGAACTAGAGGATGCCCCTCGTGGTGTAGTTGGTCTGCCACGCGTCTTAAATATGTATGAAAACTATCCCCTGTGGTTTACTTTCTTCAATCAGTTGGGTTATCGTGTGCACCTTTCCCCGCGTTCATCGCGTGAGCTTTATGAGAAAGGCATGGACTCCATTCCTAGTGAGTCTCAATGTTATCCTGCGAAGAAAGTACACGGACATGTTGAAGCTTTGGTGGAAGAAGGCATCGACTACATCTTCTACCCTTGTGTAATGTTTGAACGTAATGTTATTGAGGGTGCGGACAACTGCTTTAACTGTCCCATTGTTACCTCATACCCTGAAAATGTGAAGAACAACGTTGAATCACTGCGCGAAAACAATGTCAGATTCCATAATCCCTTCCTAACCCTTGATACTTACGAAAAACTAGCAAGTCAGCTAGTTAAAGCCTTCCCTGACATTCCTGAATCAGAAGTGCGCGATGCGACACAGGCAGCATGGGATGAGCAGCAAGCCTTCCGCGCTGACGTTCGCAGCATGGGGGAGAAAGCTCTAGCTTATGTGGAAGATAAGGGTATCCGCGGTATCGTGTTGTCGGGACGCCCCTATCATATTGACCCAGAACTACATCATGGTATTCCTGACCTTATTGCATCTTACGGGGTTGCGGTACTAACTGAGGACAGTGTGTCGCATCTCGAACCTGTTGAGCGCCCCTTGCTCGTACGTGACCAATGGTCCTATCACTCCCGCCTTTATGCAGCAACTGCTTTTGTCTGCACACGAGACGACATAGAACTTATCCAACTGAACAGCTTTGGCTGTGGACTTGATGCTATCGCGGCCGATGAAGTTCAGGAGAATCTGGACCGCTCTAATAAGCTATTCACGATACTCAAGATTGATGAGATTAAGAATTTGGGTGCTGCGCGTATTCGTGTCAGAAGCCTTCTGGCGACACTGAAAGAACGTGAAGAGCGCAATATTGGACGCACAGCTCCAAAGCCTAGACCAGAACGTGCCGTCTTTACTAAGGAAATGAAGAAGCGCCACACCATCTTGAGTCCGCAGATGTCGCCCATTCACTTTGACATCATCAAAGAGGCCTTCATCGTTAATGGCTACAATCTGGTGGTATTACCTGACCGTGAAAGGGAAGCGGTTGAAACGGGCCTCAAGTACGTAAACAATGATGCTTGCTTCCCTGTGCTGATTATCGTGGGCCAAATCATTAATGCCCTCCAGTCGGGCAAGTACGACCTAGACAACGTGTCAGTATTCATGAGTCAGACAGGTGGGGGATGTCGTGCCAGTAACTACATCTACCTCATCCGTCGTGCGCTGCGCAATGCGGGTATGGAACATATTCCCGTTATTAGTATCAGTGCACTTGGACTCGAGAAAAACCCTGGCATGAAGTTCACGACATCCTTGCTGAAGAAAGCCTTGCAAGGTATGCTCTACGGGGACTTGCTTTCACGGGTACTGCTCTTCACGCGTGCCTATGAATTGGAGCCTGGTTCTGCACAAGCCCTTTATGAGAAGTGGAACGAAGTTTGCAAGGAAGCCACCCGTAGCGGCAAGTACAGCGAGTTCAAGAAAAATGCCCAAAATATTGTGGCAGAGTTTGACCAGCTGCCCTTGCGCGATGAGCGCAAGCCTCGTGTTGCCATAGTAGGCGAAATCCTCATCAAGCTGCATCCGACAGCAAACAATGAGCTCATCCAAATGTTAGAGGATGAAGGGGTAGAGGTTGTACTGACAGACTTTGCCGATTTCTTCCTTTACAATGCGCACTGCGCCCGCTATAACGAAGAGAACCTAGGGGGGTCGCGAAAAACGCGTGTAATCGGTGACCTGTTTGTCTCCTACATCGAACGTTATCGTAAACATGTCAGACGTGCGCTACTAGAGAGTGAGCGTTTTGATGCTACCCCATCTATCGAAAAGCTAGCAGAATTGGCTGAGCCCATTGTGTCTATAGGAAACCAGACAGGTGAAGGTTGGCTTGTCACAGGTGAAATGGTCGAACTCATCCACGAAGGTGTTCCCAATATTGTGTGCGTGCAACCCTTTGCTTGCCTGCCGAGCCATGTAACTGCTAAGGGCGCGATTAAGGAACTGAAGCGTCTGTATCCGCAGTCAAATGTAGTAGCGATTGACTACGACGCTGGTGCCAGTGAAGTGAATCAGCTTAACCGAATAAAGCTTATGCTAAGCACAGCAAAGCAAAACTTCGAGAAGGACAATGTATCGCTGGATGGTCCACAAGAAGAGATTGTCCAAGAAGTTAATCCGCAAGAAACTAGCCCTAAAGAAGACAAGGGTCAAAAGAGTTGCGGGTGCCCATCGTGCTAAATCCCGTAATCTTCATATCGCGTGCGATATTAGTGGCACTTGCTGCTACCTTTCTAGTGGTCGCACTAAAGGCAGTTGCTGATTTGCTGGACATCAGTCACATCATTAATGATGTTGTGATTGGTCTGGTATTTGCGGTAGGACTTGCCTTTGCGGGTGCAAAGTATGGACATCCCCATGCGAAGAAAAGCACAACGCCACGAATATTAGAAATTCGCCTGTTCTTGATTCAGCTTGCACTGTTTCTTTTTATCTTGTCAGGCCTGCAGCTTAATGTGGGTGAGCTGACCATTGCAGGGCATAGCATGCCCGCTGCTGGTGTTGTCGTGCCTGTACTTGTGGCACTGTGGCTCATCTATTGGTCGTGGAAAAACGTGCTCAATATAAGCGAGAAGCAGGCAAATATGGTGGGAGCAAAGCGCTCAGAATTGTGGACCTTGTGCGCAGGTCTACTACTAGCACCGTTCCTGTTCCTTATCCCTGGCTTTGCTTTGGCAGAGGTCCTAGGCTTTGACCCAATGATTATTCTGTCAGTATTCCAATTCGCACCCATCATGTCAGCTGCTCTGCCCGCTGCCTTTAGTTTGCGCAGAATGATTGCGCAGGCATCAGATTAGTACTAAGAATAGGTCATAGTTCTGATACTATGATAGTTCTGATACTATGACAGTAGATAATATGTTGTATTAGCTAGTGTATGGATAGACCGATAGACAAGAGTGAAAGGTACATAATGTCGCATACGCGCAAGTTTACCCCGCCCGCAAACTTCGACCCTCAATTTGTTACATGTCAGGCAACGCAGATGCGTATTGATATCGTGAAGATGCTTACCCATGCAGGGTCAGGGCATCCGGGAGGTTCGCTCTCTGCGGCAGATATTGTGGCAACACTCTACTTTGGTGGAGTCATGAACTACGATCCTCAAAGTGAACTACAGGGAGACGGGGCACCCTGGCGCGACCGTTTTATTTTATCTAAAGGTCACGCGGCTCCTGTGCAGTATGCTGCACTTGCGCTGGCGGGCTATATCGATTCTGCAGAATTCGAGTCTTTACGCAATCTAGGTGCGATGTTGCAGGGACATCCCGATGCAAGCAAATGCCCAGGTGTTGAAGTGTCTACGGGGTCACTGGGTCAGGGATTGTCTATCGCTGTAGGACTAGCGCAGGGACTTATCCTAAAGGGACAAATGGGGAGGGATGGACAGACTCCTCCACAGATATATGTGTTATTGGGCGACGGGGAACTGCAAGAAGGTCAAAACTGGGAGGCAGCGCTGTATGCTGCACATTACCGCTTAGATAACGTGGTTGCAATTGTTGACCGCAACATGCTGCAGATTGACGGTAATACCGAAGACGTCATGACCTTGGGTGACGTGGCTGCAAAGTTTGAAGCTTTTGGCTGGGAAACCGCAAGTATTGACGGTCACGACATTCCTGCTATACATGAGGCACTGACGCGTAAGCGCACATCAGGTAAACCTTATGCGATTATCGCAGATACGGTGAAAGGTAAGGGCGTATCCTTCATGGAAGATGTGGCTGGCTGGCATGGGGTTGCGCCTTGTGCAGAAAAGTGTGCAGCCGCTTGCGCAGAACTAGAACAACTACTTAAGGACAGTAAAGACGTGATGGATATATCTGCTGCAGTCATGGAGGGAGGTGGCGCCCATGGCTAAGGCGACACGCGCCGCCTTTGGCGAAACATTACTAGAACTTATAGCGGAAGGTCAAGACATTGTAGCTGTTGAAGCTGACCTTGCAGGCTCAACTACCACAGGTAAGGTGGCAGAGCACCACCCAGAGCGCTTCTTCAACGCAGGAATCGCAGAGGCCAACATGGTAGGTGCTGCGGCAGGTCTCGCCCTGGCTGGACAGGTTGCCTTTACAGGGTCATTTGCCGTATTTGGCACAGGTCGCGTTTATGACCAAATCCGCAATACTGTTTGCTATAACAAGCTTGACGTGAAAATTGCACCTACACACAGTGGGGTAACGGTAGGGGCAGATGGCGGTAGCCACCAGATGCTTGAAGATATTGCACTGATGCGCGTGCTCCCTAATATGCGTGTACTTGTTCCTGCTGACTATACAGCAGCTAAGGCAGCAGTGCGTTATGCAGCGATGACACCTGGCCCCTTCTATGTGAGGCTAGGTCGTGCAGAGGTTCCGCATGTTTACGGCCCAGAAGGCATAACGGGTGTTCAGGATGTAGATGTAACAAAGGCGCATGTTGTTCGCCCTGGTAAAGATGTCACTATCGCAGCCTGCGGTATCGAGGTAGCGCAAGCCCTAGAGGCGGCCAAGCTACTAGCAGCAGAAGGCATTGACGCAGAAATCATCGATGTCATGTGTGTAAAGCCCTTGGATGTAGAAACCTTATTGGGGAGTGTGTCCAAAACAGGACGCTTAGTGACTGCAGAAGAGCATAGTGTGCTAGGTGGAATGGGTTCTGCAATCTCAGAAGTTCTATCAGAAGTGCTTCCTACGCCAACGCGCCGAATAGGGGTAGTGGACCAATTTGGTACTAGTGGTACGCCAGACGAACTAATAGAGCACTTTAATCTAGATGCTAAATCAATAGTGGACGCTGCCAAAGAATTGCTAGCATAGGCAAAAATCTTAACTACATTACGCTTAAATTAAGTCGCACTTTGGTAACATCCTGTGTGCGTCCTTGCTTGTTTTGCTAAACTAACCTGCGTTGATACAACTTATGTGTCAGTGTGTGTAAATGACTGAAGATTAAAACGTATAAGGGAGGCTCGTGTGAGCGACCTAGAGTCAAGGCTCGATCAGATTGTGCCGGAACCACAGTTTTCGCCTCGTGCGAATCGTGGTCCACTCATGATATCGATGAAAAATGTTTCAAAGCGCTACGTTGCCAATAAGGCTGCACTTGAAAACATTAATGTGGAAGTTGCTGCCGGAGAGTTTGTTTTCATTGTAGGACACTCAGGTTCTGGTAAATCAACTTTTATTCGTATGCTCCTTCGTGAAGTTCAGCCTAGTTCTGGACAAATCATTGTTGCTGGGCATGACCTAAGCAGACTAAAGAACTCAAAGGTTCCTTATTTGCGCAGAAACATTGGCTGTGTATTTCAGGACTTTAAACTTCTGCCTAATAAAACTGCCTTTGAAAATGTTGCTTTTGCCTTGCAAGTAATCGGCAAATCAAAGCATGTTATCAATACTCAAGTACCAGAAGTTCTGCGTCTTGTAGGACTTGAGGGTAAGATTCACAACTATCCCCACGAGCTTTCAGGTGGAGAACAGCAACGTGTATCTGTTGCACGTGCTTTCGTGAATCGCCCACCACTACTGCTGTGTGACGAACCTACAGGTAACCTTGATCCGCAGACTTCACTGGGAATTATGAAGCTGCTAGAACGTATTAACCGCACCGGTACTACGACACTTATTGCGACGCATGACCAGGAAATGGTTAACTACATGCGCCAGCGAGTAATCGCACTTGATGAGGGTCAGCTTGTCCGTGATCAGGACAGGGGGGTGTACGGAAATGTCGATTAATCTGGGATACTTTATTTCTGAAGCGGCAATTAGCTTTAAGCGCAATTGGGTAATGACCTTTGGGGGCATTGCTACGATTTTCCTCTCACTTCTTCTTATGGGTAGTGCGCTACTCATGAATAGCCTCGTCAATGACATGGTCGGAGACATTGAAGGCCGCGTCATTATTCAAGTTTGGATTCATGATGATGCTGAATATGTAGACATAGAGAGCCTGCAGGCAATCCTAGAAGGGCATGGAAACGTTGCAGGTGTTGAATTGATTGGCAAAGATGAAGCACTAGAGCGTTTTACTTACATGATGCAAGATTCACCTCAGATTGTTGAACAGCTTCGAGACAATCCGCTACCACGTTCACTTGAAGTCGAATTGGTAGACACACAAGAAATTGATGGAGTCGTTAGCCTTATCAAGGGAAGCGATGAGATTTTACGTATTGCTGACAGTCCTGATGACCTAGACCGTTCTGTAACCTATGGTCAAGGGATTGTTGAAACCTTGCTGGGTGCGACTCAGACAGCACGCTATGCTGGTATTGCATTGGTGGGGATTTTGGCACTAGTTAGTTTGATTTTCATCAACAATACCATTCGACTTGCCATCTATGCACGTAGGAATGAGTTGTCTATTATGCGTCTAGTGGGTGCAAGTAATGGCTTTATTCGCGCACCCTTTATACTAGAGGGTATATTGCAGGCCTTGGTAGGAGCACTCCTTGCGATTTTAGTATTGCTGGCAGTGAAGTCCTTCATGTTCCCAGGACTACAAGAAACTCTTGCCTTCATTACCTTTAACTTTACTAATGCACTTATGACAGAGATTGCACTTATCCTCTTAGGTTCAGGTGTTGTTATCGGTACCTTAGGAGCAATAATAGCCATGAGAAGGTACCTAAAGATATAGAGTTCTTCATATCTAGAACACTATAAAATGTTATTATTCGATGCGGGCAGA
Organism: Coriobacteriia bacterium; assembly: GCA_009785705.1. GTDB lineage: Bacteria > Actinomycetota > Coriobacteriia > WRKU01 > WQUG01 > WRBW01. The sequence continues at coordinate 11,514 of WQVS01000007.1, read as the reverse complement.
TTGCCCGCATCGTCCATATGAAAGGAATAACATGAATCGTACAACGAAGATAATTGCTCTCATTCTGGGGGCTATGGTGCTCACCCTCGCAGCTTTTTTAGGCGGATTCGCCGTTTCTCAAATTATGTTTATTGGGGAAAATTCTCGCATGGCGCAAAATGCTCAACTAACGCGTGAAGTTTCAGAACTTTTTAATCTGATGCAGCGTGAAGCCCTTGATCCTCCCAGTGAAACTACAGCTACCGTAGGTGCCTTGAATGGCCTCTTGCGTAGCAATGATGACCATTACGCGCGTTTCTTGACTGAAGAAGAATTAGAGCGCTACACAGAGAGCATGCAGGGTGCCTTTGGGGGCATTGGTGTTCTGTTGGGAGAAAGCGAAGGGACCACCTTTGTCCTGCAGGTCTACGAAGATACGCCCGCAGAAAGAGCAGGCATCCAAGAAGGCGACTATTTCTACGGTGTTGATGGTGAGACTCGTGATGATTGGCTGATATCAGATCTTTCTTCTCGCGTACGTGGTGAGGTGGGAACTGATGTTGAGATAACTATGGTTCGTCCCTGGGATGAAGATACTATGCCTGCTAGCATGGAACATCATCTGGGTGAACCTTTTACAGTAACAGTTACTCGTGACATTATTCAGACGCCTGTCACTGAGGTTGAGATGTTTGATGACAAGGTTGGCTATGTGCGCCTCTTCGAATTTAATCTACGTGCGACCGATGAGTTGCGCGAAGACATCGAAGGGCTTATCGAAGATGGGGCAGAGGCGCTTATTCTAGACTTGCGTAATAATCCTGGTGGTGACCTCAATCAGGCAATCGGAGTAGCCTCACTCTTTATTGAGGAAGGACCCATTGTTCAGATTGATTCGGCAGCAATGTCTCAGCCAGAGATTCTTAACGTAAGAGGTAGTTCACTGTCACAGCAGCTTCCTCTAGTAGTGCTAACCAATGGAAACAGTGCATCTGCTTCAGAGATTGTAGCTGCAGCCATCCAAGACCATGAGCGTGGCATTGTTGTAGGAACAGACACCTTTGGAAAAGCAAGCGTTCAGTCGCAGATCCCTTTCCGTCGCGGTGCTGCCTTTATGACAACTGCTCAATACCTAACAGCCTTCGGCAGAGTTATTGACGATGTAGGTAATGAGCCTGACATTGAAGTAGAGATGAGCATAGCTGATGCTGCAGAAATTGAAACTGATAAGCAGCTACAGCGCGCCATTGAAGAAGCAAACGACAAGCAGAGGTAGATTTCTTGTCGGGCAGAATCGCAGGAAATAAGAAGGCTTATCACGACTATTTTATCGACGAGACCTTTGAGGCTGGTATTGTACTTACCGGCACAGAGGTCAAGTCGATTCGTGACTATGGTCTGTCGCTAAAAGAAAGCTATGCACATATCCGTCAAGGCGAGGCATGGTTGATGGGTGTGCACATTAAACCTTATACGCAGGGGTCCTACAATAATGTCGACCCTGACCGTCCGCGCAAGCTGCTGCTACACAAAAAACAAATCCGCTATCTGGAAGAACGAACCAATGAAAAGGGACAAACTATCGTCCCCACAAAGATTTACTTCTCACGTGACAATAAGGTGAAGGTAGAAATTGGCTTAGCGCGCGGAAAAAAGAACTATGACAAGCGGGCTACTATAGCTAAGAAGGATGCTCAGCGAGATATAGAGAGAGCCCTCAAAGCTCGAAGCCAATGAACGCCTCAGGTGCTCAATCTCCGCACTAATTTATGGAAATGAAATGCTCACATAGCTTGAGTATGCTCCGCTTCCATTTCCATAAATCAGCACGAATCTTGAACGCCTGAAGCGCTCATTATTGTTTAGGAGCACTTGGCTTTCCGCGCGCTAGGAAGAAATATATCGCCGCCCCCATCGCCACTGCAATTGCGGCAATAATGATGACCGTTGTGATATCTGTGGTGGATTCCACAGCTCCTTCTCCCACATAAAAACCATCAATGGTTGTTGATATTGTTTGTCCTGCACTGACATTCTCAAAGACGCGTGCGTAAGTCTGCTCGCTGTTGGGTCCTGCTCCTCTAAAGATGAGGTCATCCTCTGTGGCCACATATCCTGCAGGAAAGGCTGCTGTCAGTAAGAGTTCGGGTACGTCATGGATGGGTGCATAAGATAGATTTATGCTCATGGTTTCATCAGAGCCTGCACTTGAAGGATCTCCTTCATATCTGAATTCTAGCTGCATATGACGATAATCGGTCATGATGGCAGAGTAGATATCCATGCCATTTTCTGTGCGGACTTGATAGGGCTCCGGGAACTGAATCGCAGAATCAAAACTTTCTCGGTTGGGCATTTGTCCAAACCAGCCCGCAAGTGTTCCTTCAGGGATACCTATTTCAATAAGTGCTGGCAAAGGAGTGCTTTCATGTAGCTCGCCCGTAATCATTCCTGCCCAAAAGCTATCTATGCCCAAAGCCTCACCATCTACGTAAATAAGTTGATAGCCTAAGGAGTGAAAGGGGGTAGCCTCCTCTAAGGTAAGTTGTTGAGCAACAGATCCCTCTGCAGCAGAGGCAAGGGATACTCCTGTAGCAAGTGAACTAAGGCAGAGCATAAGCACTGCAAGCCACAGGGATGGACGATTTCTCAAGTTAGGCATTATATAGCTCCTGAAAATGGTAAGTGCATTTTTTCTACCCTTACTATGCTACAGATTTCGCTCAGAGACTTCCAGTATCTCATTACTGTATCTAGCCAAAACAAAGGCAAGTGAGGAGAGCCGATTAAAAAGGGGGAGTGCACCCCTGTCTTCTGTCTTTGCCTCTGCGCCATTGCTGTCCCTATGGTCACTCTTGCCTGTTTCAAGCATTTGAATTTCTAGCATTTGGCAGTAGCTGCGTTCCAACTTGCGAATAAGTACGCGGGCAAGCTCTATTCGTGCCGCAAGTTCTGACCCTCCGGGCAATACGAAGCTTTTCAGCGCTTCTTGAAGGGCGAATATTTCGCACAATCTTTCTGTTTCTTGAACTTGTGCTTCCCAGGACCACGGCACACCTTTTGTATCTAAAGCTTCTGAAGATGCGTCCATTATGACCACTCCAGCTTTGAAGAGTGTGCGCTGCATCCAGACAAGACACTCATTTACCTCTGCTGTTACTGGATGTTTAGTCGCTTCTGCAGCAGCAAAGCCCAGTGCTGCCTGTGCTTCATCAAGGGCGCCTACGAACGCTATGTTTTCGCTAGCCTTTGACCTGCTAATTCCAGGCCCAAAGCTCGTTGTTCCCCTATCTCCCTTGCTACTGTAGTAAGGCATCTTGTCCTCCTGTCTCCATTTTCTGGGGCGGAGCGCTTCAGCCTCAGCTGCAGCTTCCTTGCCCTTCCTTGCTATACTGGATTCTTTAGCATTAGAATTTTAATCATACCCTTGCCATTATAAAGGGTGATTCTGAAGGAGAGTTAAACCCTTGAGTGAAAATGGTCAGAATGCAAGCTTTGATTGTCTAATTATTGATGACGAGGCAGAAATCGCTGCTTCAGTCTGCGAATACTTTAATCTATTCAATGTCAGCTCTCACTATGTGCTTAATGCCGAAGATGCCCTTTCCTTTCTGCAGGATAACAGGGTTAATCTCATCTTGCTTGATATCAATCTGGGGCAGGATTCAGGATTTGCCCTATGCAAGACATTGAGGGAAACTCTCGATATTCCTATCCTCTTTATTAGTGCCCGCACAAGTAGTGAGGACATGTTACTAGCCTTAAACATTGGTGGGGATGACTATATCCAAAAGCCTTTCACCCTTTCAGTTCTTTTGGCAAAGGTTAAAGTAGTGCTAAAGCGCTACAGCGCAACAAAAGAAGAAGAGCCCTGTAGTTCAGCTAGGTTGCGCATTGATTCAAAGACAGAGCGTGTATACCTTGATGATACTTTGCTTGAACTCAAGAACATGGAGCACAAACTCCTAAGATATCTCCATGACAACAAAGGTCGCATTATTGGAAAAAATGAACTCTTCAAAGAGGTCTGGGGTGACACCTTTGTAAGTGACGGCACCCTGAATGTTCATGTACGTCGCCTTAGGGAGAAAATCGAAGAAGACCCCAATGATCCTCTACTTATCAAGACTGTTTGGGGTGTTGGATATGTCTACGATGAGGCTTCCACATGAAGGGAAGCATGAAGTGGCTTCTTCTCTTTTTCTTAGCGCTTGCACTTGCTACCTGCGCTTCGATTGCGTGGACAATGACTCTTGACTATGAAGTGGACAGGGTAGAACTCAACCGGGTCGCTAGGGCAGTAGAGGCAAACTGGCCAGATGCCCTACAGGGGCAGCTTCCTGAAAGTCATGTGCACTATCTTTTCATAGAAGGTGAGGCACCTGTTTATACGCAGTCTGAAAGTGAAGATATTCGTATCGCCATCTACGTAGACAGCGAGAGAGTAGGCACTATTGTAGTATCCAATGAGGCTACTAATCAGCTAGTACATATGAGGGCACAACTATTGATTGTATTTGTCGCTGCACTTGTATTGCTCGCAATAGGTGCAGGTCTATATGCCTTGTACCTACAAAGAACGATACTGAGACCTTTCCGTAAGCTAGAAACTTTTGCCTCAAGTGTTGCACAGGGTGACTTGGACTTTCCTCTAGAAATGGACAAAGAGAATCGCTTTGGGGCATTTACAGAGAGCTTTGACCTTATGCGAGAAGAACTTGCCCTAGCGCGTGAAAATGAGCGCCTAGCAAATGTGAGTAAGAAAGAATTGGTAGCATCACTTAGTCACGATATAAAAACACCCGTAGCTTCTATTAAGGCGATTAGCGAATTGCACCAGGCGAAGTATGGGGCAAGTTCTGAAATGGAGACCATTACGGGCAAGGCTGACCAAGTGGACCAGTTAATCTCAAATATGTTTAGTGCAACTTTAGAAGAGCTACAGCAACTTGAGGTAAGTACAGGAGAAGTTACTTCAACAGAACTAGAGAAGTACATCCGATCCTCTGACCATCAAAATAAGATTCATCCTTTCAATTTGCCAGAGTGTGTCATCACGGCAGACAGCCTTCGCTTGCAGCAGGTCATTGACAACATAATCGGCAACTCTTACAAATATGCAGGAACAAGCATTGAGGTAACAGGTAGCTTCGAGGAATCCTTTTTCGTCTTAGTCATACGGGACTTCGGATTGGGGGTTTCCTCAGAAGAGCTTCCCCTTTTGACGGAAAAGTACTACCGGGCTGACAATGCAGAAGGCAAGAACGGTGCTGGTCTGGGGCTTTACCTCTCTCATTATTTTCTGACAAAGATGGGTGGTTCCCTGACCGTAGAGAGCCATGAAGGGCTGCAAGTAATCCTGCGATTAAAGATTTAAGAATCTGTTAAGGATTCGATAAAGGCTGTTAAGATTTCTTTCTCTAAGATAGATTTCAGGTTAAAAACAATCTGAGAGAAAGAGATAGAACAATGACACTTATCAAGACAGATAAACTGAGTAAATCCTTTTCAACAGGGGGAACTCAACAGCATATTCTTAAGAATCTTGACCTAGAGATTTATGAGGGAGACTTCACCGTCATCATGGGACCTTCTGGTGCAGGAAAGTCTACGCTACTTTATGCGCTATCAGGCATGGACAAGCCTAGCCTGGGCTCTATTCAGTTCTATGGACAAGAGCTAGCGAATCTGAACAATGACCAGCTTGCCGTATTCCGTCGTGAGCACTGCGGATTTGTATTTCAGCAAATGTTCCTGCTCGACAATATGAGTATCATTGATAATGTTTTAGCTGCTGGATTCCTGGTTTCAAAAGACAGGAAGGCCATTGTTGCCCGTGCCAAAGAGCTTCTGAACCAGGTAGGACTGACTGAACAAGAGTGGCGCAAGTTTCCGACACAGCTTTCTGGTGGAGAAGCTCAGCGCGCTGCCATCGTTCGTGCATTGATTAATCAGCCAAAGGTTGTTTTTGCAGATGAGCCAACAGGTGCACTGAACTCTGCCTCTGGAAAGGCTGTATTAGACACCTTGACGCAGGCCAATCAGGATGGGCAGAGCATAATCATGGTGACGCATGACCTGAAAACTGCTAAGCGCGGTAATCGTGTTCTTTATGTTCGTGATGGTGTTATTTGCGGTGTTTGTGACTTGGGCGCATACACAAGTGGTAACCAAGAACGCACCGATAAGCTTGTCTCTTTCCTTGAGGACATGGGGTGGTAATCGTGAACAAGATTATCTTGCTTGCCAAAGCAAACATCCGCAAAACCAAGGGGCAGACAGCCGTTCTTGCAATCTTGTTCCTTATCGCATCGGCCATGCTCAACATTGGGCTTATCCTTGCCCTGGGCTTTGGTAACTTTTTTGAGAACACTGTAGAGGAGCTGAACACTTCTGACACCTACTTTGTTGTAAGTGGAGCAATCTACAATGATGAAATTGAAGCCTACTTTCAAGACAGCAATGAAGTAAGTGATTTCCAAATGAATGACATTCTTTTCTTGGGAACGACTCTTGAATGGAATGGCGAAGATTTCGACTGGCAGGCGTCATTTTGGGACAAGGACGAGACGCGAAATCTAAATCAATGGAAATATGTTGGCGAAACCCTATCGAATGTTCCTGACAATGCGATTTATGTGCCTTATATTTACAGTCTTGTAGGTGGCTACGAACTGGGAGATGAACTGGTTCTTACGGTAGAAGGCGAAGAGTTATCCTTTGTTGTTGCTGGCTACATAGAGGCCATTTATCATGACCGCATGATGTTGGGGGATGTGTTTCTGGTATCGTCACCCCAGTTCCAGGATTTATCAGAGAGATTTGATGATGCTATTATCGTGTCGATTGCTGCAAATGGAGTTGAAAATCACGCTAGAACGATAACGGACTTGATGGAGCTAGTAGATCTGTCAGAAGTTGCCGGTATGCCAGGCTTCAATTCCATCTTTGGAATAGATCAAGATGCCATGGCAGAATCTCGAACAGGTATGGCAGTCACGACAGCTGCTATGCTCATAGTATTTACCGTTGTTGTTATCGCTGTCTGCTTGCTTGTTATTCGTTTCCGTATCAGCAGTAGCATTGAAGAAGACATTCAAAAGATTGGTTCTTTGCAGTCCGTTGGCTATACCAGCAAGCAGCTTAATCTGTCCTTTGTGTTGCAGTACGCAAGTATTGCCTTTCTAGCATGCCTTGCGGGGATTGTTCCGGCATACCTCATGCTTCCTGCTGTGAGTGACATGCTTGCACAGCAAAGTGGCTTCCTATGGATCCCTGATATTGACCTTGTTCTTAACTTTGTGGCTTTAGCTGTGTTGACTTGTACTGTTGTGGCCGTTGCATTCCTATCGGCTCGAAGAGTTCGCAAGATTACTCCTGTACAGGCTTTACGTGGGGGATTGGCGACTCATAACTTTAAGCGAAATCCTCTTCCGCTAGAACGCTCTAGACTGCCCTTAACTCTGGCACTGTCAAGCAAGTCTGTTTTGCAAGGACTACGACAAAGCCTGACACTCTTCATGATTTTGGCCGCAAGTTCTTTTGTAGCAGTGGTAGCTGTGGTTCTGTACTACAATTCTGCTATTGATTTAAGCGCTTTCGAGCAAGTTCCTGGTATCGAGAGATCTAATGCAGTAGTCATATTTGATCCCGCAGAGGATACAGAGTCTTTGAAAGCTGAAGTTCTTGCGCATGAAGATGTTTGGAAGGTACAGTATATGGACAGCGGTCCTGTTGCTGTTGAAGATGTTGGTACAGTGGGCGCTATTGCCATGTTCGATTTCACAAACAGAGAAACGCAAAATGTCTACGAAGGAATTTTCCCTAGATACGACAATGAGATTGCTATTGCGGGAGCAATCTCTAATGCGACAGACCTTGGTATTGGTGATGAGATATTGCTGGGCAGTGATGACATACCCTTCCTTATTACTGGTTTAACGCAGGGCATGGAGGCAGGTGTTTTGACGGTATACCTTACGCAAGATGGTATGGAAAGAGTAGATTCTCACTTTGCTCAATCAGTCTTGCATATCTATCTAAATGACGGTGTAGATGCAGCAGAGTTTATTGAGCAGATGGAAGAGGCTTATGCAGACATCGCCTTTGCTTTCGGGGACAACGATGCTGCATTTGCTGAAGGCGTAAGCGGATTTGCTTCTATCCTGTCAGCAGTAGGGCTTGCGATTGTTATCATTGCTGGTTTCGTGGTCATATTGGTGCTGTACTTTGTACTGGGGGCTACCGTTATTCGTCAGAGACGAGACCTAGGAATACAAAAGGCGATTGGCTACACAACGATGAAGCTTATGAATCAAATGTCGCTGAGCTTTACGCTTCCGATTATTCTGGCTGCGATTGCTGGGTCTGTACTTGCTGCACTAAGCTTCAACACCCTTATGTCGATTGGAATGGAAGGCATGGGAGTAATGAGGTCAGCCTACATAATAAATCCAAGCTGGGTTGTGGCTACTATATTCGGAATGATTGCCCTGTCCTACTTAACTAGCCTACTTATTACTTGGCGTATTCGTAAGGTTTCGGCATACGAACTGGTCACCGAGTAGCAGAGCGCTCTGTGTGGTACAATAGTGCCTAGGTTGCCCCCCCTGCTTGTGCTCTAGCAAGCTCAGGGGGGCGTTCGCATTTAAGGGGTGCTAATCCTTAAGTACGATAATGATGAGTAGTATGAGCAATAGCTCCACCTTCATCACCTCCACCTAGACGAGTGGATACCTCCACGAGGTAGAGCATTCCTCGCTTTGGCCACTATGTAAGCAGCTTTGCAGCTGTTCACACCTTGGTGAGAGCAGTTCCATCCTAACAATTGAGGGTTAAAACTCGATAAAGCTCTGGTTAAGCCAGGACTAAATGAGCGTTAAATCATAGCTAAATCTCTGTTAAGCCTCTGTTAAGTGTACGAACTTGCGTTTTAGCGAACACTTGTCTATAATCTAGCTTGCTATAATAGAGGATTGGGTATTTTGTCCAGCAGGATTTATTTAAATTTCTGCTCCCGATAACTATGCAAGGAGAATTGAGCTTTGGCTTTAGAAAAGATAACCATTAAGGGCGCAAGAGAGCATAACCTTAAAAATATTGATGTTGAAATCCCGCGCGATAAACTAGTTGTGATTACGGGCTTGTCAGGCAGTGGGAAATCTTCGCTTGCCTTTGACACTATTTATGCAGAGGGGCAGCGTCGCTACGTTGAATCACTTTCTGCTTATGCACGCCAGTTCCTAGGGCAGATGAGTAAGCCCGATATTGACCATATTGAAGGTCTATCACCAGCAGTATCCATTGACCAAAAGACTACTAGTAAGAATCCTCGCTCTACTGTAGGAACGGTTACTGAAATTTATGACTATCTACGCCTGCTTTTCGCGCGTGTAGGTATCCCGCACTGTCCTGAATGCGGAGTAGAGATTAGTCGTCAGACTCCTGATCAAATCGTAGATGTAATCATGCAGCTACCCGAAGGCGAGCGCCTGCAAATCCTAGCACCCGTTGTTCGTGGTCGCAAAGGTGAGTTCGCAAAGTTGTTTGAAGAGTTACGTGCAGAAGGCTTCTCACGTGTGCGCGTAGATGGGGAAATACGTTCTCTTGATGAAAAGATTGAACTGGACAAAAAGTTTAAACATGATATTGATGTCGTCATTGACCGTATTGTGCTGCGAGAAAGTTCCCGTTCGCGCCTGACTGACAGTGTTGAGGTAGCACTGCGCATTGCACAAGGCGTTGTCACGATTTTGCGTAGCGACAAGGAAGGCAAGGACGAAGAGCAAACATTTAGCCAAGCTCTAGCCTGCCCAGAACACGGAATCTCAATAGGGGAACTAGCTCCCCGTGACTTCAGCTTCAATGCTCCTTATGGTGCCTGCCCTGATTGTAGTGGACTAGGTTCAAGGCAAGAGGTTGATCCTTCGCTCATTGTTCCTGATGAGGAGCTGTCCATAGCCGCAGGCGCACTAGCCCCCTTTGGCACAGGCGGCAATTACTACCCGCAACTTTTGGCAGCCATTGCTGACCACTTAGGTGTAGACACAGAGACATCCTGGCGCGAGCTGCCAGAAGAGGTGCGTGAACAGCTGCTCACCGGAATAGGGGATGAGCGCATCCAGGTTAACTACTTGACTCGCAGTGGTCGCCAGACTCACTGGTTTAGCAAGTGGGAGGGTGCTGTAGCAGAAGTCATGCGCAAACATGCAGAATCAGAATCCGATTTAGTGCGCGCGAAGATGGAACGTTACATGGCAGTAATCCCCTGTAAGACTTGTCAGGGCGCACGCCTCAAGCCAGAGATGCTTGCTGTAACCGTAGGTGACAGGAATATCTTCCAGGTAACTTCAATGGCAGCAAAGGACTCACTCGCCTTTTTCGAGAACCTAAAACTAAGCGAGCGCGATCTTGCTATCGCAGCACGCATTAACAAAGAAATCATAGAGAGACTAAACTTCCTAGTAGATGTAGGCCTTGACTACTTGACCTTGGAGCGGGGTACCGCAACCCTGAGTGGCGGGGAAGCTCAGCGCATTCGCCTGGCAACACAAATAGGCGCAGGACTTATGGGGGTGCTCTACATCCTGGATGAGCCTAGTATTGGCTTGCACCAAAGGGACAATGCTCGTCTTATCGCAACCTTGGAACGCCTGCGTGATTTGGGCAATACCGTCATCGTGGTAGAGCATGACGAAGACACCATCCGTGCAGCTGATTATGTCTTAGACATGGGTCCTGGTGCAGGGGAACATGGTGGTGACATTGTGGCAAAGGGAACACCAAAGCAGGTAGAGCGCAACCGAAAATCAATGACGGCTGACTACCTTAGCGGACGTAAGGAAATACCCGTACCACCAGAACGCAGACAGCCAGAACGCGGCGAAATCCAGCTACAGGGTGCCCGCGAAAATAATCTGCAAGGTGTTGATATTACCATCCCTATTGGGGGACTGACCGTTGTAACGGGCGTGTCAGGCAGTGGTAAATCCTCACTTATTACCGATACCTTAGCCCCCTTGCTTGCCAATAGGCTACAGCGTGCACGTCGTCGTGTGGGAACTTTTGATGAGGTCACGGGCCTAGGTGCGTTGGACAAGGTTGTCGACATTGACCAGAGTCCTATTGGACGTACTCCGCGTTCAAATCCTGCTACTTATACAGGCGTGTGGGATGATGTGCGTGGTCTACTGTCATCTACGCCAGAGGCAAAGGCACGTGGCTATGCACCAGGTCGCTTTAGCTTTAATGTTCCTGGGGGTAGATGCGAGGCCTGTAAAGGGGACGGCCAGATTAAAATTGAAATGCACTTTCTACCAGACATCTATGTACCCTGCGAAGTCTGTGGCGGCAAGCGCTATAACCGTGAGACCTTGCAGGTAACTTATCGCGGTAAAAACGTAAGCGACATATTGGCGATGAGTGTCGAAGAGGCCTTGAACTTCTTTGAGAACATCCCCCCGATTAAGCGCAAGTTGCAAACATTATTTGATGTAGGACTAGGCTATATCCGACTAGGTCAAGCCGCAACGACTC
>WQVS01000006.1 GCA_009785705.1 Coriobacteriia bacterium | reverse complement strand
TAAGATGACGGCGTCCAATTCGCCGTCCTCTGCTTTGCGCATACGTGTATCCAAGTTCCCGCGTACGTCTACTATTTCAATGTCGGGACGCAGGCTACGCACATGAGCAATGCGCCTAAGAGAACTTGTACCCACGCGCGCACCTTGAGGAAGCTCATTAAAGCCTGCTCCTGAGTGCGAAATCATGATGTCGCGAGCATCTTCACGCGCAGGAATGCCTGCCATAACCAGACCTTCAGGCAGGTCAGTCGGAACATCCTTCATCGAATGAACACAGAGGTCAACGGTACCCGCCATAAGCTCTACTTCAAGTTCTTTAGTAAAGAGACCCTTGCCGCCCACCTTTGCCAGGGGCACATCCAAAATCTTATCACCAGTAGTCTTGATGGTTTTGATTTCAACAGGAATATCAACGATTGCCTCGATAAGTCCTTTAATATAGTTTGCCTGCCATAAGGCAAGCTGACTGCCGCGTGTTCCGATTACTAATTTTTCTCTGCTCATCTTATCTCCTATTCGGATGCACTGCTGGGTCGTTTTCCTAGTAGGCTTCTAATCAGTCTGAAGCCCTTTTGCGCGTCTTGTTCTTCTTCTAGTCCATATAAGTAGCGTGCTGTTTCGATTGCTGCTACTCCCCTACGTCCACCGCTTGCTTCGCGCAGCTTCATCGTTGGGTCATGCAGCATCTTATTGATGATTGAACGGGTGAGCTTGTCCACAGTGTCGCGTTCAGAGGAGCTCAGGTTGCCCAGTCGCTTGTAGGCGCGTGCGAGCTCTGCCTGACGTAGTCCCTCCGCCTTTTCGCGTAGTGCAGCGATAGTCGGCTCTACCTCCATTAGCTCAAGCCATTTTTCAAAGTTTGTGATTTCTTCTTGAATGATAACTTCTGCTTTTGCTGCCTCGACCATGCGCTCTGCTTTATTTGATTCTACAATTCCATCTAGAGCATCGACATCGTAGACATAAACATTACGGAAGTCAGCACAGTGCGGATCTATGTCACGCGGCACTGCAATATCAAAGAAAAAGAGTGGGTCGCGACGACGCGATACCACACTTGAAAGTTCCTCTTTGGTAATGACGTATTCAGTAGCTGCAGTTGCCGAAACAACAATGTCTGTGCTTCGCAAGGTTTCGTAGCGCTGGTCAAACTCTACTGCACGTCCTTTGAACTTTTCTGCCAGTTCTTCTGCGCGAGCAAGAGTTCTGTTGGCCACAACTACTTCACTGGCCCCGTTTGCCTGCAGGTGTAGCGCCGTCAATTCTGACATCTCGCCCGCACCCAACAATAGGACGCGTCTGCCCTCTAGCTTGTCGAAAACGCGTTTTGCCAGTTCAACGGCTGCGTAAGATATAGATACGGCACTGCTGCCGATATTAGTTTCGCTTCGAACACGCTTGCCCGTTTCAAAGGAGAGGCGGAACAGCTTATTGAGCACACGTGCTGTGGCTCCCTGCTCAAAGGCAAGGTCATAAGCATCCTTTAGTTGGCCTAAGATTTGGGCTTCCCCAACTACCATTGAATCGAGTGATGCTGCTACCTTGAAAAGGTGCTCCACTGCTGCCTCGCCCTGTTGAAGGTATAGGTAGTCAGCAATATCTGTACGCGAATGAACTAGATAGTCTAAGACGACATCTGAGAACAATTGCTTTGGGTCACAGTCGAGACGCGTAACGAAGTAAAATTCACTGCGATTGCAGGTTGAAACAATGACTGCCTCGTTTAGGCGGTCATCATTTATACAGCGATCCAGAATTGCCTTCTGATCATCTACTGTTAAAGCAAGCGACTCACGCACCTCAACGGGTGCTGTCTTGTGACTAAGCCCTATCAGTACTAGTTGCATACGAACATTTACCCCTGTCGCGACCCTAGCACAGCGGATGTCATTGCTGTTCTTGCCTTCGTTTCGCTGCAAGCGAAAGTGGACACCTTTATCGTGCTTTTTGCTCTATCAGGAGAATCGAAAATAGAGCTGTATCCCCCTCGGTTTGATGCGTTCTGTTCAGGTAAGCAGGCCGAGGGGGATGATATGTCATGCAAAGACTTGCTTTGCAGATGACCAGTTTTTTCTGCCTTGCGAGACACCCCTTTAATCTGGGAATCTACAATGGCAAAGAAGATTTCGGGCAATAGTCCTTTTAGTCTAAAGTAAAATTTTGAAGTAGCCCCCACAATAATGTAGAAGCGCTTTGAATCTATTCCTTTAATAATCTTGCGTGCAACAAGTTGAGGATCTAGGGCAGCAATGCCACCTGCGATAGCTTCAGTCTCAGCAGGACGTGCGGCGCGCTCTGCCTCAAGCCCAGGAGTTTTTGTATCAGGTGGGCACACAACACTTACTGTAACGCCACGAGGTTTCATCTCAAAGCGCAGAGCTTCCGAAAAGCCCATAACTGCAAACTTAGCAGCAGAGTAGCCCGTATATCCATAAATCCCTAAGTAGCCAGCAACCGAAGCAATGTTTACGATGTGCCCACTGCCAGCATCTACCATATGGGGCGCAATAACACGACAAACATTGACTGTACCATCAAGGTCAATCTTTAGGTTGTCATTGAAGTAGTCAGTGTCCATTTCCAAGAAACGTCCCACGTTTACAACACCTGCTGCGTTTATAAGAATGTCTGGTGCACCCTGTGATTGAACAAGCTGTGTTAGTTGCTGCCTTACGGCCTCATCGTCAGCAACGTCCAGAGAGACTGTTGAGATGAGCTGAGGGTTCTTCGCATAGAGCGGGTTGAGTCCTGCTAGGTCGGCAGCAGTTGTCGCTAAGCGCTCCTCATTGCGTGCAATCAGCATAAGAGGTTTACCCATGCGTGCATAGTGACGTGTCAGCTCAAGCCCGATACCGCTACTTGCACCCGTAATCATCACGGGCTTAAGTGAAGCCTCTCTGTTTTCGCTGGCTGAAGTCATACTAATTAAATACTCCAAAGATATGGAAGCCTGTTGGCAGTGTTCTTGCGAGCACCATAAGTACGATAATCATCACGGCACCTGCAAAGGTAATGTAGGCAGTCATAGTATTGTCTGTTTTTGCCCGGTAATAGAGGAACAGAGCCAAGGAAAAAGTAATAAGTATCGCACCTGAGAGCACAATACGAACATCAATAAACCAGCTCTGTGCATCCACAGCAATGGCACGCGTGACCCCTAGAATCTGTCCCGCAAAGTAAATGGGCAAACCGATAGAGAGAACACGAATCCAGAGTCTTTCTATGTTGGCTAGCGACGGAAGTGACTTCAAAAATTGCGGTGGTGTTTTACTACGCAGAGCACGTGACTGATAAATGTAGAGCAAGGCTGTCAAACTACCAATGAGCAGAAAGGCATTGCCAAAAGTGATGAGCAGTACATGATATCCAATCATGGCAGAATCCATTTGAGCTGTAATGTGTTCTGGATAGGGCGCAAAGTTACCCCTTCCAGGGGCTACAATTTGCGCAATAAATAACAGCAGCGTCGCCATAGGAACAAAGATTGCCCCATAACGGGGAAGCTTCATAAATATGCCAAAGACGCAGTAAGCTAAAACAATAGCCCAGGCCAGCAAAACGAGCGCATTGGAGCCACTTAGCAGTGTTCCCTCATGATAAACAGAGGCCAGTCCAATAGAGGCTGTCAAAGCTACCCATGAGACAATCAGAAGAATACGTCCCACAGGAAAAGTTGTCGGTTTACGGCGAGTAATTTCTAACACGTAAACCGCGCTTGCCATCAAGAGTCCACAAAAGGCAATCCAGTATGCGTATGTGGCTAATTCATACAGCATGGTCAGACTCCTCTAGTTAATTATCTTTCTTTAGGTCTGTCAGTTTTGCGTCAATACTATCTTGCAAGGCCTGCACCTCTTTATCCAGCGCTATCATGCGAAACATGACATAAACGCTGCCAAGCACAAGTAAAAACCAGGCAACAGCAAAGGCTGCAATCCAGTAAGGTGCATTAGGTAAGGCATGAGTAAAAAGGTCTGTCATGCTAGGGTCTACAAAGTCAAACATGACTAGGCCTCCTCTTGAGATTCAGGGGCTGTCTTCAGGTTGTCCATGGTTTCCTTCAGCACCAAGATTTCCTTATTGGTTTTTGCCATACGTAGCACAATTGATGCGATATATCCCGCAAGACCCAACCACACTATGAGGTAGGACCAAAATACGTAGGGTGCATCATGCAGGGCTAAACTGTAGAGTTCTTCCATCTTATTCTCCCCCATCCTTAGATGCAGATTGAGCAGAATCACTGCTCTGCTTTTCTGATGTTTTGTTCAGTACCACTGCAGCTGAATATTGATTGGTAGCGTTGACACCCTTAGCTTTTGAGGCCTTTGACAGGCTATCTTCAATAGTTTCTTTAATCTCTTCAAGCTGAGTGCGTTTCTTTTCTTCAGCAACACGCAGAATGTATATAGCGTAACCCAGCATCATCATTCCAAAAATGCAGACAATGAAGGGAAGTAGATTGGAGGGATCCATGCCAGTGTTTACTGCATCTGTAGGGTGTGCTGCCGCTTCCTGCGTAAGTCGTGTATAAAGGAATGAGAAGGGCACAATAATCCAGGCAAGAATCGCAAAGACAGCACTGTAAGTTGCCTTCTTTTCTTCGCCTTCGACAGATTTGCGCAATACAAAATAGGCAACAACAAACATCAGCATAACGGTATAGGTTACTAGTCTGGGTTCTGAGAGTAGCGTTGAGCCTAGCTCTCCCCAGCTATTGAGCCAAGAAGCGCGTGTCCACAAGGACCCCGTTATCATCGTTCCCAGAGTAAAAATCAGCGTTGTCTCCATGGCGATACGACTGCGCAAGTCATAATTTGGATTGCGCGTTCTTAAGAAGATAATCCCAAAAATTGCAGCCAAACTAAATACCACTAGAGAGAGCTGTGCTATCGGTACATGAAAGTAGAATATTTTCTGAGAGAACCAAGGGGTAATGTAAACAAAGCCTTCGTCGACCCCGACCTGCTGTGCAGGTGGCGCTAAAAGTGCCCCTTTGTCCTCAAGTAGATAATCTACTGTCACCGTTGTGTCATGATATTGCATATTGGCACTAGTGAAGGCCATCACAAAGGCTGCTGTGGTCAAAATTGCACCAAAGATTGCTAAGACAATAGTTATTTGCAGCTCACGCTTTTGGGTGAAGCTTTTAGCAAATTCTTGCAGTTTGCTCATGGGATCTATCACACTCCTAAGATGTAGTCATAGAGGGCAAAGGCTACGGCAATCACAACAGCATTATAGGCAGCTGCTGCTGCACACATCTGCCAAAAGGTTGCCTCAAAACCTGAACCACCTGTGATTACAGCAGTTAAAGCCGCTACTAAGACAAGTAGCAAGGGATACATTACAGGGATGAAAAGGACTGCAAGGATGAAATCGCGTCCTTTTGAGTTTACCGAAATAGTTGCAAGCAAAGTGCCCACACCAGCAATGCCGATGGAGCCCAAGAAAAGTATTAGAGCAAGCATCCACCAAGGGCCAGGGTCAACGTCGCCCCGTATAATGCCAGGAGAGCTTGATACAAACATCACATAAAAGAAGGGCACTACTACTACTTGCACGATAGCTAGAAAAAGAAAGTTTGTTGTTGCCTTTGCTAGAAAGATTATTGGTCTATCTATGGGGGCTAACAACAAAGCTTCTAGCTGACCTTGGTCGTGTTCATGAATAAGGGAGCGATTCAGGCCTAGCATCGAAGTAAAGACAATCATCAGAAGCAAGAGTCCCGCTGCGATAAGGGTAATATCGAAGCCAGTACCTGCCTGTGACAGGGCAATGTAGTAAATAACAAGCACCAACATACCGTAGAGACCCATTGAGGTCACCATTTCCTTGGTACGTAGTTCTTGTGCGATGTCTTTCTTCAGAAGCGCCTTGTACTGGCGCCAGCCTGAAATATTAGAGCGTGTTGCAGCTGTACTTTTTGCTTTTGCCATCGTTAAGACACCCCCAAACCTACAATTTCGCGATACAGCGACTTAAAGGCTGCCGTATCGATATGCTTACATTCATCATAGAGAACTATCTGCCCGCGCGATAAGATAAGTGCATGACTGGCAAGCTCTAGACCCTTGTCCAAATCATGACTGACCATTACAAAGGTATGGTCTTCACGAATATTTGCGATGAGTGAGTCCAAGATGTCAGAAGCATGGGGGTCAAGTCCCGAATAAGGCTCGTCCAGAAAGAGTACTTCTGGCTTTGGGAGCAATGCGCGTGCAATGGACAGGCGCTGAATCATGCCGCGACTAAAGCCACGTACAACGTCATAGCGTCTATGCTTGAGCTCTACTGCTTCAAGTAGTTCATCAATGCGTTGCTTGGGATTCGGTATGCAGTAAAGTTCTGCGAAGAATTGCAGATTCTCATCTGCGCTTAGGTCACGGTAAAGTAGTGGATTGTGACTGATAATGCCAATGCGACGACGTAGTTCTTCTGCCTGGGTTTTCACGTCAAAGCCACAAACTGAAGCCGACCCCTTCCCTGTTATGGGAAGTAGGGTCGATAAGACTTTCAATAAGGTTGTTTTGCCTGCTCCATTGGGTCCGAAGATAGAAAGAAAAGCTTTATCAGGCAGCTCGAAACTAACATCATCTACTGCCTTGCGCGGACCGAAGCTGCGAGACACCCCTTGAGCCATGATTGCTGCAGGCGATGTTGTGGCATCACCTGCAGCAGAAATAGTGGGATTTTCTAGCGCAGTTTTAGCTGCGCTAGAAGTGTTATGCGAGTTCTCACTCAAGCGGATAACTCCCTAATTAACTTTCTTTTTGGCTGCTTCGGCAGGTTTTTTCTTAGCACCACCAGGCGATTTACCTTTGCCGCCACCTGCAGCCAGAGCTGCTTTGGGTTTTGGCTTTGGCCATGCAGCCAGGGCATTACCAACAAGCAGTAGACCTGAACCAATCCACATAACCCAGATGAGCGGATTAATCTTTAGCGTAATAGGAATAGTGTCTACAATCTCTCTACTACCCAAGGTGAGATAGATGTCACGTAAGGGTTCTGACCTTACTGACGCATTAATGCGGTGCATTTCTCGAATCGGGTCAAAGTATCTGATGGTCTCAATGCGACCAGCTGGCTGTCCGTCACGTTCTACCGTAAAGCGAACAGTTTCTCTCAATTCTTGGTTGTCATGTTCGTATACCGTTTCTTGTACGAACTCTTCCAAGACAAAGTCATAGTTAGAAATCGATGCTACAGCACCTTCCTGTAGAGGTAAGTCGTAAGCTCTTTCTTCGGCATACATCATTGAACCCACCAAACCAATAACGGTAAGGCCGATTGCAAGGTGTGAGATGTACCCACCTGACTGTACGCGCGCCTTGATAAGAATACTTCCGAAGGACTTTAGAACATTTTCGCCTGTAGCTTTCATGCGAGCTTTAGTACCGCGCGCAAAGAGCGCAATGTTAGTCACTACAAGGAAGCAGGACACATAGAAGGCAACTAACGCAATGGCATGATAGAGGAACTGCGGATACATGGTGAAGTTCTCTGCCAGAGTAAAGTTAGGGCTTGCTGCCATAATGTCGTAAACGGGGCGGAGTTGATCCCACCAAACCCACACGAGGCCTGCAAAAGGAATAAGACTCCATGCAGCAGGTGCCCATATGCGACTAAAGAGCGTTTTTCCGTCGGTCTTATCCCAATTGAGCATGGGACAGAAAGCGATTAACAGGAGGTAAATAATACCTAAGAAGCGTGCGATTACCTCGTATTGACTAATCGCATACACACGACCTGTCGTAGCTTGAGAAGTGGTCATGAAGAGCAAGATGAGTGTCATCAAGGTCATCATAACGTTGTTGATGTAGTACATAGCGTCTTTGCCCGTCAAAGAGTCAAAGTCACTATTATTTCTAAGGTCACTACGACGATATACGATACCTACCAACATAACAAGCATTGAACCAATCATGATGGCGAAGAACATGTTTCGAGCGATAGGATCTTCGGGGAAAGCGTGTACCGATTCGATAATTCCTGAACGAACGATGAAGGTACCCATGATTACCATGGTGTAAGTCAGTGCTGCCAACATGAGGGTCCATATTTTCATGTTCCCCTTACGGCGATACACCGTCATAGAGTGAATCAAGGCAAGACCAGCGAACCAGGGAAGCATCGAAGCATTTTCTACCGGGTCCCAGCCCCAGAAGCCTCCAAAACTGAGCTCAACATAAGCCCAGATTGCCCCAACCCAGATACCAATACCAAGCCAGTACCAAGCAAATACAGTAATACGGTCACAGGCTTTAATCCAGTCAGAGCTTAGATTGCGAGAAATAATCGCGCCCATACCATAAGCAAAAGGAACGGCAAGACCGGCATAACCCAGGAAGAGTGTTGGAGGATGCAGAACCATCGCCCAGTGTTGAAGTAGCGGATTCATTCCGAATCGTGTAGCTGCACCTACCAGCTGCCCATCAACATACATGTGTGCAGGTGTTTCTAAGAAGGGCATGTGACCCTTAGTTAGAACCATGAACGAGCTGAACACAAGAATAAGCAGGTTTAGAATCATGAGAGACATGGCATGGAGGCCAGTTTCGTCACTTTGTCTTGAGTTACGGAAAGCAAGGAATCCTGCGAAGAGGGTCATCAACCAAGCCCAGAACAACAGTGAACCTGCTTGTCCTGCCCAAATAGCGGAAATATCTAGGAAAAAGGCAAGGCTTGTGATGTCCTTCGAGTGATTTTCTGCAATATAAAGCATGCTAAAGTCACTCGTCACAAATCCTACAAAGAGAACCATAACAGCAATGGTCATACCCATCATTGATGCTAAGGTTGCATAGTTACCTGCATTTGCCGCTTGAGCAGCAAACCCAGTTTTGGTCCTACTTAGGATGTAGAGGACGATAGCTGCTGCTGCCCCTAACAAGCCTAAATAGAGTCCGAATTGTCCGAGCAATATCATAACGACTCCTTAATTTCTCACTTCCCCGGTGAGATTTTCCATGTTTCTTCTATACAAACAACCGCCCCCATATCTGCTTAGAAGCACTAAGGAGCGGTGTTATTTAGCTAAATAGTTTACGAGTCTGCAATATTTGCAACTACGTCTGCGGCGAAATTGCCGTCTTCATCTAGATGCCCCGTTAAAACTACAGGAGTACCATCTTCAACGGTTTCAGCAAGACCACCACTGAACTTAACAGGCAGTTCAATACTAGGGTCTTCGATGTCGTGTACCGTCAAGCGAATATCCTCACCAGGAGGAGTGATTGACCCATTTACTACACGGGCACTAATACGAACAGGAATACCTGTCATGTCCATGTCGCTGTCCATGTCAAAAAGACCAGCAACAGGCAAGGTATTGTCATCGGTTTCATATCTTGAAGGACATACGGTGAGCATCTGACCAGAGGTTATGGTTCTGTCTGCTCCCACAACACCTGTAATAATCACGCCTGTACCATCACCGAAGTTTGGTGGAGGTACTCCTTCAAAAATGGTTGTTATTTCTGCTGCAGAGTCTGAATCTTCGTTGAATACTCTAAAGGTCATAGGCTCTGACTGCCTATCCCAAGAACCTGCAACAACCGTTCCGCTAAGCTGGACAGTCTCCCCCACATAACGATCAGCACTGTCGTAGAGTCTGTCTACGTCAAGGCTGAGTGAGGTTCCATTGAAGAAAAAGAAGACTACTGCTGCAATTACAACAATACTCAAAACTGCCGAGATCCCAATCAAACGATTACGCGCACGATTACTACTCATTGTTTACTCCTCTGATGGACGATATTTTTTTGTGATAAGAGGGTTGGTTCCCACCTACCTGAACAGGACATTATAGTAGCACAATAAGCCCGATTGCTAAAGCTTTTAGATAGATAATTTGAGAATGATTATTGTTTTACTGTTCTGGACTACTGAAGGAATCTTCTAGTTCTTTCGCGCGGTCTACCGATGCTAGGAAAGCTGCCGTTATTGCCTGGCTTACTCCCTCTTTATCAAGGGTCTTTAGAGATGCTTCTGTTATTCCCCCAGGACTTGCGGTTGCCTGCATTATTTCACGAGGGCTTCTGCCTGTCTCTAGAATCATTTTTGAGACGCCTATTGCTGTCTGTGTTGCTAAGCGCTTTGAAAGATCTGCTGGTAAGCCTGCCTCTGCCCCTGCTGTAATGAGGGCATCAATAACGTAGCTGAAATAGGCAGGTCCTGAGCCTGATATGGTTGCACCTGCACTTTGCCATTCTTCTGGAATATGTTCGCAGCGACCTGCGCTCTCGAAAAGCTGAGTGGCAATGTCTCGCTTTTCTTCTGTGACATTTTCCGAGCACGATATGAGTGTCATGCCTTCACCTATGGATATGGGCATATTAGGCATGGTGCGTACTACGGGGATATCAGCATCGAGCACCTGATAATAGTCTGCGATGGTGACACCTATGGCAATCGATATGAAAAGTGTTCTGTCAAGGCGTGGCGCCAAGTCAGTAAGTACCGCATGAGCTATTTGAGGTTTTACCGCAAAAAGACAAACATCATCGGGTCCATAGTTGCGATAGCCTAGTTCAGAGGTGACCTCTACGCCATAGCGGTCACGCAATAATAGTTCCTTATCATAGTTTGGCTCAACAACTACTACCTGTTCTGGGCTGAGTCTCTTTGCTGCTAAAATACCTGCAAGAAGAGCTTCCCCCATGGCTCCTGCACCAATAAGAAGCAGTTTGCCTTTAATGTCGCCTTTCACTGAGTAATTCCTTTCTTCGAATGTCGAAATGCAAGTGTACCCCATCTTACACAGCAATAGGAGTCAGCTTGCTCATTTTTGTGCTGGTTTGTAGTGTTATCTAGGTGTTTAGCGAGGTTTCAGGTGTGTTAGCGAGGTTTCAAGATATAGACATTGGCTGATGAGCGTGCCAAGTGTCCATCTAAGGCGTAAACAAGTCCTGCCATGAAGTCTATAAAGCGCTGTCTTTGCCCTGTGGCCACAAGCGACAAGTCAACCTTTACCACTTTGCCTTCTTTTAGGTGGTTTGCCACAATGACGGCTTCTGAAAAATCTACCGGTTTAAAACTAGTGCTTCCATCTGCTTCAATCACGAGTTGGCTTGTGTGACGGCGACTTCCTGTTGCCTCACGAACTTCGCGTCCTGTGATTTCGGACACACGCTTTAGGTCAGGCTTACGTACATGCTTTGTAACAGCACTGGGGGCCGCCCCCGATGCATAAGGAGAATTTTGTGCGTAGCGACGCTCTGTCCCGTCGTCGGCGTTCCTTGGTGAGGCCTTCATTCCTGTTCCCGAGTAGGCACTGCGAGCAGCTGCTTCCCCCGCATAGTCGCTTTGACCTGCCACCATGGTTGCTGCATCTGCTGCATGGGGACTATCATCTTCTTGCAAGTATTCTGCATCCCAGCCTGAACCGAGACCAAGACGTGATTTAAGTTTGTCTATCTTGCTCACGAAGGTTTCCTATCTAAAATGATGCCCCTAGGGGGCAAACAGTGCGGTGCCTACACGAACCAGTGTTGCGCCTTCTTCTATGGCAGCTTCAAAGTCACCTGTCATACCCATAGAGAGCTCTTTCAGAGAAACAGATGGCCCATCTTGCACAGACTTATCACGCAGTTTGCGCAAGTCCTCAAAAATCCATCGTATATCACCTGCGGGCGCAAAGGGGGCCATCGTCATAAGTCCGTTTACTTGCACATGAGAAAGTTCGCTATTTGTCAGATGGAGGAGGGCGTCCAATTGCCCCGGCTCTATGCCCTGTTTTACTTCTTCCCCACTGATGTTGACCTGTATCAGTATGGGCTGCACAATATCTTGCAGTTTTGCGCGCGCATCAATGGCACGCAGAAGACGTTCAGAGTCTACCGAATGTATAAGGCTGGCAGCACCAACTACCTTACGCACCTTGTTTGTTTGCAAGGGGCCAATGTAGTGGAATTCGGCACCCCCGTTTGCAGAACCACAGGTCTCTACCTTGCGCACTAATTCATCAGCACGATTTTCGCCAAAGAGCTGATGGGCGCACTCTGCCTGAGCTTGCTTTACCTTGTCTGTATCCACAGACTTTGAGACAGCCACTAAGCGAATATCTTCTGGATTGTGTCCGCTACGGCGTGCAGCAGCTTCCATTCGTGCATGAACGGCTTTGAAGGATGCTGCTAAAGTAGTCATATTGATTGCCTAGTTACTGTGATGATGGCTGCTGGGGCCTGCATTTGTGGCTTATTGCTGCCTGGTGTCTAATGTCTGGTGTCTGGATATGATGACTAGATGACTTTTTGAGGCTCAAGGTCTGCCTCTACTGCATCAAGCAAGTCACGCTCACCCGTTAGGAAGTAAGCTAGACGTTCACCTGTGTCAACACAGTAGTCAGCGATACGCTCTAGGGCGCGTGCTGACATAACCATCTTTGAGGCCGCCTCAATTTCATCTTCATCTGTTAGACGCCCTAGTTCACGGTAGAACTGCTTGTTCAGCGAGTCTACGGGTTCATCTAGTTCTGGCAGCTTGAGAGCGAGCTCGAGGTCACGTTCCTCTAGTGCTTCACGCGTGGCGTCCATGACACGATAGACGAGATTTGCCTGTGCCTTAATCAGGTCAATAAGTGGCTGAGGAACGGGCTTGTCTGCACTACGACGTGCTGACTTTGCAATAGTTTGCGCATAATCACCTATGCGCTCTTGATACATAGCA
Source organism: Coriobacteriia bacterium (assembly GCA_009785705.1). GTDB lineage: Bacteria > Actinomycetota > Coriobacteriia > WRKU01 > WQUG01 > WRBW01. The sequence continues at coordinate 11,682 of WQVS01000006.1, read as the reverse complement.
ATGAAGGACATCGACATGAGGAAGCGCAAGTCACGCGCCACAGGAAACTGAGTAGCTATGAGCTCGATGACACGCTCTTCAATGCCCAGAGTCAAAGTATCGAAACGGTCATCGTCATCAATGATTTCTTGTGCAACTACCTCATCGCCCTTGATAAGAGCATTAACGGCAAGCTTAGTCGTGTTAAGAAGCTCATTCATAATGTCGACAACATCGTCTTGAATGTCGTACATGTCTTGTCTAAATTGTTCACGCATAATGTTCAACCCCTTAAAAGAGAATTATATATAGATAACCCAATATAACAGTCGAAACCAACTAATTGCCTATTGCCAAGCAAAGCTTTACCAAAAGTTAACATTACAGTTTGATATGTCACAAAAGGTTGAATAGGGGGACTACAGTCAGTAGAAGAGATAGCCTTCCTTACGCCCCCTATTCAACCTTTTACATTTCTCCTAAATCTAGCACCAAAAACTCCAGGGATACTAGGAGTGCCTCAGGTGCTCAAAGTCAAAGAACCCTACAATCTATCTTGCAAAAAACGTTCCAGGTGTGTGAGGTTCGTGCTGATTTACGTAAATGAAAGCGGAGCGTACTCAAGCTACGTGAGCATTTCATTTGCGTAAATCAGTGCGGAAATCGCGCATCTGGTGCGTTTTTATCCGAAGCGACCTGTTATATAGTCCTCAGTGCGCTTATCAATCGGCGCCGTAAAAATATCGCTGGTCTTTCCGCTTTCCACAAGTACTGCGGGCTCTCCTGCTACTTCTTGCAGGAAGAACGAGGTGTAGTCACTAACACGAGCGGCTTGCTGCATATTGTGGGTAACGATAATAATCGTTACTTCGTCCTTAATCTCTGCCATGAGGTCTTCGATTTTCTGTACTGAGGTTGGGTCAATAGCAGAGCAGGGCTCGTCCATAAGCAGAACTTCTGGCTGTACTGCCAGTACACGCGCAATACAAAGACGTTGCTGCTGCCCACCACTGATGGCAAGACCGTTTTTATCTAGAATATCCTTAACTTCTTTCCATAAGTTCGCACGCTTGAGCGAATCTTCTACAATGTCGTCTAAGTCAGACTTCTTTTTCACGCCCTGCAAGCGTGGACCATAGGCAACATTGTCGTAAATCGACTGCGGGAAGGGGTTTGGCTGCTGGAAAATCATACCTACACGACGGCGTAAGTCTACGGGGTCTACGCCAGAGCTGTAGATATCAGCACCTTTTAGCAGCATGTCTCCCCCAACTTTTGTGTCAGGAATGAGGTCATTCATGCGATTCATGCAGCGCAGAAAGGTGGACTTACCACAACCAGAAGGACCGATGAATGCCGTAATCGCCGATGGCATAACATCAAGCGAAATATTGGTTAGAGCGTTGAAGTCTCCGTACCAGAACTCTAGGTTGCGCACATAATAACTTGTTACCAAAGGATCAGTCTGTAATGGAGTCGAATACTTTGTTTGATGTGTGGACGCGCTCATTAATCTAGTGCCCTTTCTATGCGTTATCAATACGTGAGTAGCGCTTTGAGATATAGCGCGCGCTCAGGTTCAATGCCAATATGATGAGGAGAAGCAGGAATGCCGTTCCATAAGCTGAGGGCAGGTTAATACCTTCAACTGCCATCAGGTAGAGGTGTACCGACATTGACCTACCAGAATCAGTAGGAATAATGGGGAGGTTAATCGCAATACCCATGGTTAGGAATACTACGGCGGTCTCACCAATTGCTCTTGCCAATGACAGAATAAGTCCTGTAATAATACGCGGTGTTGCTGTGGGCAGTACAACACGACTTACCGTCTGCCACTTTGTAGCACCCATGCCATAAGAGCCCCAGCGTATGTAGCGAGGTACTGCGCGGATGGCCTCTTCTGTTGCGCGCATGGTGATGGGCAACATGAGCAGTGACAAACCAAGCGATGCTGCAAGCATCGACAGAGGAATGTTGAGCGTTTCAACAAAGAAGGCTAGACCGAAAAGACCCATTACGATGCTGGGTACACTGGCCAGCGAATCTGCTGCGAAACGGATAGTCTTAACAATGCGTCCCTGCTTAGCATACTCTGCTAGGTATACTGCTGCTAATACTGCGATTGGCGTCGAAATCGCCATGGCAAGTCCTGTTGAGTACAGTGTTGCTACGATGGTTGGCCAAATTCCGCCCTCTGCATTAACACCTTCTGGCCAGGTGAAAATGAAGCGCGGGAAGTCTTGTAGCACAACCCCCAAGCCATGATAGCCAACATAGATGAGGATGACAGCAAGCAAGCCGATGGTGATGACGGTTGCACCCCAGAGAACCCCCATTGCAATACGATTGTTGAGATGCGCACGACCAAGTCCGCTGCCAGATTCTCTGTGTTGTTCTTTCATTTCCTTAAGAACCTGCATGCCTGTCTTGCGCTGCTCTGCATTAGCGTTCTGAGTATTCTTGTTAGTCTTTGTGCTCACTATGCCCCACCCCCTTTCTTCGGTTTTTTAGTCTTCTTAGTTTGTTCGCGTGCGAGAAGTCTGACTGTTAGTACCAGACTCATTGAAATCAGGAAGAGTATTGCTGCAAGTCCAAAGAGAGCTGTTCTGTGGTCACCTGATGAGTAGCCCATCTCTAGCACGATTTGACTGGTCATAGTCGAAATAGGAGCCGATATTCCTGCGAAGAGCTGTGGGGCATTACCCACAACCATCAGTACCGCCATAGTTTCACCAATGGCGCGACCCATACCGAGGATAGTCGCATCAATGATGCCGATACGTGCTGCAGGAATTACTACCTTCCAAATAGTCTGCCACTTTGTTGCACCCATAGCATAAGATGCCTCACGAATACCCATAGGGATGGAGTTCAACGCATCTTCTGACAGAGTCGTAATGGTGGGCATAATCATAATAGAGAGTACAATCCATGCAGTCAGTGGTCCAAATCCTGCACCACCTACTAGTGCTGACACTATGGGTACCACTACCACTACACCAAAGAAACCTACTACTACCGAGGGAACACCGGCAAGCAGCTCTATAGCAGGGCGGATTATCGCATTTGCGCGAGGGCTTGCTACTTCTGACATGAAGACTGCCGTAAGCACTGCAAGAGGCACACCCAGAATCAGAGAACCCCCTACAACTACAAAACTACCTAAGATAAAGGGCAGTGCTCCAAAGGTATTATCTGCTACCGACCACTGTGTTCCTGTAAGGAAGTTCCAGAGTCCAATCTCGCTAAGCAGTGGAAATGCGCGCCAAGCAACAAAAGCAAAGATGAGCCCTACGCCCAATACTGCAAGAAAAGCACAGATGAAGAAGAGTGTCGCAAGCGATGCCTCTTTAATTTGTGTACTACGTGATACGAGTTGTAGCTTCGTCGCTGGACGAGCCTCTGGCACAGGTTCACGCTTAGCAGCAGTGTCTGCCAGTTCCTTCATTACAACACTTGGAGTGTGCGTTAAGGTTTTCTTGCTCGGGTCTGCATCAGTGCGAAGGCTTTCCTTGCCTGCAGCCACTTCCTGTTCTGAAGCGTGGCTAGGAGCCTCTAGGGTATCTTCTTGTGATTTATCCACTGTGTTTTTGTTTTCGCTCATTAGTTGCCCTCGCTCAACATGCGCCTAAATTCGGCATGCTCTGCTTCTGTAATAGGCAAGAAGCCTGCGTCTCTTACCGCACCTTCTTGAACAGCTTCTGAAAGCACAAACTCAATATACTCAAGAGGTGAACCTTCAGGAACACCATTTGTCAAAAAGTGAAGTGCACGGGCAATGGGATAGGTTTGATTGATAATATTTTCGTCAGTGGGCGGAACTCCGTACAGTGAAATAGCCTGCACGTAGGTTTCTACGTGACGTGGCTCTACAAAGCCTACTGATATGTAGCCAATAGCTTCAGGGGTGCGAGCAACTACTTCGCGAACCTGACCAGTTCCTGGCAACACTACAGAGTTGACTTCAAAGGACTCGCCATCCATTACTGCTGATGCAAATGAACTGCGTGTACCTGAAGCTTCATCGCGGTTAACTAATACGATAGGCAAATCAGGTCCACCTAAATCTTGCCAGTTAGTAATGTTGCCTGCAAAGACATCGCGCAGCTGTGCAAGAGTCAAGTCATTGATGGGATTATCAGGATGCACAATAACAGCAATACCGTCATGGGCTACGGGGATTTCGATAAGGTCTAATTCGGTCTCTGTTCCGCGCAAGTCGCGTGATGCAGTTCCGATGTCTGCTGTGCCCGTAACGCCAACAGCTTCAATTCCTGCAGAGGTTCCCATGCCAGACACCAACACATTGTAGTGCGGATAAGCCTGCTCAAATTGCTGCGCTGCCGTTTCGGCAATAGGAAGAAGAGTTGTCGAACCCGATACAATAATCTGTCCCTGAATATCGCGACCTGTACAGCCTGATAGCGCAAAGGCTGAAAGCATAAGAAGCGTCAGAGCAGCCACTACGGACAACTTCGTCGACAAGCTGAGGATTTTAGTTATCGAGATGAATCTGTGAGAACCCTCTTTCTCACAGCTCGAGCAACACACAATACCACTGTTTGCAGCCATAGTAATGTGCAGTCCCTTTCTATTTTTTAATACAACCCACAAATTATAGTAAACAAGCCCAAGAAACCACAATATTACGAATGTAAAATAATTGTTAAACACTTAAACATTAAGCCTGTCTTAAGTTTAAGATTCTCGCCGAGGTTTCCTGCGCAGAGTTTTGCTTACTAGCTTATACCTTGCAAAAATCAATAGAGCTACACCATTAGATGCAGCTCTATGAAATTGTACCTTCTGGCTGTGCCTAGAGTAGGGCCTTTGTATCCCTTGCTATCATGAGCTCTTCGTTAGTAGGGATTACCAGAACTTTTACGCGTGAACCTACAGCTGATACTTCGAATTCTCCTTCAAGGCCATTCTTGATAGGAGGCTTGTCTTGGTCGAAGTTACGCCAAGGGTCAACAGCGATTCCCCAGTGCTCTAAGCCGCTTAGAGCTGCTGCGCGCATTACGGGACTGTTCTCCCCTACACCAGCAGTCATGACGATAACATCGAGGCCACCCAGCACTGCCATATACTGCCCAATAAAGCGCTTGATGCAGTAGGCATACATGTCATTTGCTAGCTTCGCTGCTTCGTCGCCACTTTCTTGCGCGTCCAGTACGTCGCGCAGGTCACTGCTAATACCCGATACACCCAGCAGACCTGATTTCTTATTCATCAGGTTGTCTAGTTCGTCTGGGCTTAAGTTTTCCTCCCTCATAAGGAAGGTCACAATGGCTGGATCGATGCTTCCTGTACGGGTACCCATCATAAGACCCTCAAGCGGAGTAAAACCCATACTGGTATCTACAGATACGCCATTCTTAATCGCTGCAATTGATGCACCATTACCCAAGTGGCAGCTGACAATCTTTAGGTCTCTTAGGGGGACTCCTACCAATTCTGAAGCACGCTGGGCAACATAACGATGTGAGTTTCCATGGAAGCCGTAGCGGCGCACTTTGTACTTTTCGTACAGTTCATGCGGCAAGGGGTAGTGATGAGCCTCTGGTGGAATGCTTTGGTGATAGGCGGTGTCAAAGGCTGCAACCTGCGTAATGTCTGGCATGAGCGTTCGCGATGCACGAATGCAGCTAACAGCCGCAGGGTTGTGCAGAGGTGCTAGTGGAGACACCTCGTCAAGCTTTTTCAACACATCTTCATCGATGGCCACAGATTCAGAGAAATATTCCCCGCCATGTACCACGCGGTGTCCTACAGCACTGATGTCTTCGAGGCTTTGGATTACTCCCCCGTCTTTTGAAGAGAGTGCTTTGATGGCCGCCTGCAGAGACTCTTCATGGTCTGCTAGGGCAAGTTCTTCCTTAGTTTTTTTGCCATCAATCGTCCAGCTGTGAGCAGCCTTCCCTTTAAGCCCAATACGTTCAATCAAGCCCTGCGCTAGAACGTCTTCGGTATTGCTATCCATAAGCTGGTACTTCAGCGAAGAAGAGCCTGCGTTAAGGACTAATATTTTCATGTCATCGCCCATTGTGTGCTCCTTATTTCTGGTCGGCAGCTTGTACTGCTGTGACTGCTATTACACCTAAGATGTCGTCTGCGCTGCATCCGCGAGATAGGTCGTTTACGGGAGCACCGATGCCTTGTGTGATAGGTCCGTAAGCTTCTGCTTTTGCTAAGCGCTCTGTTAGTTTGTAGGCGATGTTACCGCTGTTGAGGTCAGGGAAAATGAGGCAGTTTGCCTTGCCCGCAACCTTACTGTCAGGGGCCTTTGATTTACCGATAGCTTCCACTATGGCAGCGTCTAGTTGTAGCTCACCGTCCAGTGCGATGTCGGGACGCTTTTCTTTGGCAAGACGTGTGGCCTCGACAACTTTTTCTGTCAGAGGGCTATTAGCACTACCATAGGTAGAGTAAGACAAGAGAGCAACCTGTGCTGGTTTTCCTACCAAGGCTTCAAACGAGCCAGCTGACGAGATAGCAATCTCTGAAAGCATTTCTGCGTCGGGATTTTCTACAAGCCCACAGTCCGAGAAGAGAAAGACGCCGCCTTCCCCGTATTCGCAATCTGGTACATCCATGATGAAATAACTTGAGACAAGCTTTGTGCCTGGTGCAGTTTTCAGTATTTGAAGTGCTGCACGCAGTACTGCACTGGTGGCGTTGATGGCCCCTGCTACTGCGCCATCTGCATAGCCCTTTTTCACCATCATAGTACCAAAGTAGAGCGGATCTACAATGAGTTCATCTGCCTGTTCACGCGTCATGCCTTTTGCCTGGCGCAGTTCGAAAAGTCCTTCTGCTAGTTCATCCCTGAAGTCTGCACTTGCTGGGTCAATTATCTGAACACTTGAAACATCAAAATCTGCTGGGATATCAGCGTCTGTGGCAAGCACGGTGATACGTGCCACCTTTTGGTCTACTGCCTGTTTCGCAGCTTCCCAGGTGCGAGCATCCGCCCCTTCGGGTAAGACTATGTGCTTATCAGCAACACGTGCACGTTCAATGGTTTTCTCTAGAAATGAACTCATGGACACTCTCCTTTGCTGGCGGACGCTGGATGTAAACGTAAAGAATATAGAGCGTAGATTATACCCAAGTTAGACTGTCTAGGCTATCGCTAGGAAAATGCTGGCAAGCATCTGTGCAAGCATCGACCAATAATGTCCTCCAAGTTATCGGGTGAAAATGTTGGGACTCTTGTTAGACTGCTTCTCTTGTTAGGCCATGCCTTCACTAAAGCGCTTTCCACCCAGTACATGTACGTGCAAGTGAAATACGGTTTGCCCAGCACCCCTGCCATTATTTTGGATGATGCGATAGCCACTTTCATTGACGCCCTTAATCTGGGCTACCTTGCTCACGGCAGAAAAGAGATGCTTTAGCAGTTCCGGGTCGGGATTGTCCTCCAGATTGATAACATGCTGGCGCGGCACAATTAGAGTGTGCACCGGGGCTTGCGGGCTAATGTCATCAAAGGCAACTACGTAGTCATCTTGGTAAACAAAGTCTGTATTAAAATCACCTGCAATTATCTTGCAGAAAATGCAGTCGTCCTGTGCGTTTAGCTCTTTACCTGTCATTGCGTGCTCCTGTTCTGGCAGTCCTTGAGTCCTTGGGGTTAACTTTGCAGAATTGTCGGTCTTATCTAAGCCAGGGGGTGGTCATACAAGGAACTATTCGATTGTGGAGGAAATCTCACCCATCATTACTTGAACCTTTTGTTCTGCATCTGCAAGCTTTGTTTGCAGTGCACGGATAAGCTGGACGCCCTCTTCGTAGCGCTTTAGGCTGTCTTCTAGGTCTAGTTGTCCGCTTTCGAGCTGCGTGACGATGCCCTCTAGCTGGGTGAGCTGTTCGCCGAACTTTGCTTCTGAAGTCGCGTCGGTGGCAGTTGCAGGTTTAGGTTCAAGTTCGGCGGCAGGTTCAGCAGTGCTATCTACAGAATCGAGTCCTGCAGGTACATCTACCTCTTTATCTATCGTGTATTCTGCAACAAGCTCTGTCGCAATACCAGCAGATGCCTCATCTTTGAAGAGTGAATCCATGCTCTATCCCTTTCACTTCACAGTCTAGGTGACCATCTTTTAACTTTACCTGAATATTCTGTCCTATGTTGGCTGCACCGGTACTATCAAGCACCTCACCAGACGTTTCGTCAAAAACTGCCGCGTATCCCCTGCCGAGAACCTTCAAGGGAGAGAGTGCGTCCAGCGCCTGCGCATTTTGCTCTAGTCTATAGCGTTTCTGCTCTGTAAGTGTAGTGCCCTGTCTGTGCAAGCGTTCCTGCATACGCACGAGCCTAGTAGCCTGCACTTCAAAACCTCTAGACATCTGCGTTGTTAAGCGCTGCTGAGCAGAGTCCAACATCATCGCGCGTACCTGCAGCAGTGCTTCTGGCCCAGAGAATACAGGCCTGCCTGCATGACTGTCTAGCTGTTGGCGCAGTAGACGAATCTTTTTCTGCAGAAGCATGTTCATGCCGTGAGCGCTAGCTGTTAGGTGTTGCTGTAAGTCATCTGCACTAGGCGTACTAACAGCTTCAGCGGCTGCTGTTGGTGTTGGTGCACGCAAGTCTGCAACGTGGTCTGCTAAGCTTATGTCGGGTTCATGACCGACACCGGAAACGACAGGTTTTTGCATGGCAGCAATGGTGCGTACAACTTGTTCATCTGAGAAGGGTAACAGGTCTTCAAAGGAACCACCACCACGGGCAAGAATCACGACCTCTGCCTGAGATTTGTCAGCCTTCTGAAGTCCTTCGATGATGCGCGCTTCGGCTTCTGCTCCTTCGACACGTACACCGAAAAGGAGCACCTCTGCATAGGGCCATCTACGAGCAAGCGTCTTTGTGATGTCATGAATGACTGCCCCTGCTGGCGAAGTCACCACGGCAATTTTGCTTGGGAAAGTGGGTAGGCTCTGCTTGCGTGCTTCGTCAAAGAGACCTTCTGCACGTAGACGGGCTTCTCTTTGCGCAAGTTCTAGGCGAAGCTGTCCTTCTCCTGCGATGTGGATTTTTGATACATGGAAGCTCATCTCTCCTTTTTGAGGATAGACAGAGAACTTTCCTTCGACCTCTATTTCCTGACCATCTTTGAGGTCTACGCCAGCGGCCTTGTAGACATTGCCCCAAACGATGCATTTAAGGGCGCTGTCACTGTCCTTTAAGCTGAAGTATTTTGTTGCATATCTACTACCTGTAAAGCCTGAGACTTCCCCAATAATACGCAAGCGCATGGATTCGAGTCCCACCTTAACAATGTTAAGTGCCTCACTTACGCTGATTGCGTTTTGTTCTGGCTTACTCGGCATCTTCGGTACTTTGTGTAGACGTTTTAGATGTAGGTGTTGTAGCTGCGGATGTAGGTGAAGCTGTAGGTGCTTTAGCTGCGGACTCTTCGGATGTCAGATGCTCAATCACTAGGCAATTGTCCTTCATGAGCAAGCATATCTTTCCTTCAAGAAGCTGTTTGAGTTCTTCCCCGATAAGCTCTCTGCGCCAGCTTTGCATAAGCGCACAGTCATCACTGCGATGGGCAATGTAGTCTTCTAGCAATGCCCTTGGTGCAAGCGCAGAACTTGAAATTCGATTTTGCTGCGCGCGCTTTCTAACAATGGCTGCCATCAATTCGACAGCTGCGCTGTCATCGCCCGAGAACTTGGTGCGCTGTGGCAAGTGGGGCCAGTCTTCTTGTGGGCAAGCCTTACCCGCCTCAATGGCTGCAAGGATTTTGTGGAGCGAACGCTTTAAGCTGGGACCTACTCCACGTAGCTCAGCAATAGCATCTGTGTTTTCTGGTGCGCGCCTTGCGATTTCAAGGACTGTTTCGTCGGGCAATAGCCATCGCTTCGGAATGTCCCTGCGCATGGCTTCCTTTTCCCGCCAAGCCGCAACTTCACGAGCAATAGCCAGCTGCGGGGGCTTGAGTGAAGATACTCTTTTTAGCCTGCGATACTGTGTACGAACATCGATGCTCAGTGCCTCTGTAGAAGACCTGTGGGCGAACTCCTCATCAAGCCATGATTGTCTGCCCAGTGATTTGAGTTCTGCCTTAATGATTGGATAGAGCTGGAGAAGATAAGTTACATCCTCTGCAGCATATTTGAGCTGTGCTTCACTTAGGGGGCGCTTTGCCCAGTCAGTGAAACCATCAGCCTTGTCTAGCTTGACACCCAGCAGGCGGCTAACCAGTGCAGCATAACCAACCTGTTCAGACTGCCCAATTAGAACTGCGGCATCCTGTGTGTCGAAATAAGGACGCGGAGGAGCTACGCAAGCATCGAAAAGAATCTGTAAATCCTGAAATCCTGAGTGGAAGACCTTCACAATGTTGGAGTCTGACCACAATTGAGCAAGTGGTTTTAGGTCAAGATTATTCAGCAGGGGATCTATGAGAAAGACTTCTGTTGTGCCTTCAATCTCGGCAGCAATTTGTAGCAAGCACAGTTTAGGATAATAGGTCTTCTCCCGCATAAATTCTGTGTCAACAGCTAGCACAGATGCAGCAGAGAGCACAGATACAGCAGACTCAAGTTCTGCATGATTTGTAATAGTTTTCATACTTAGGTATGCTAGCACAAATATATGAGCAATAATGCCCATTTATTCATATTGAAAGTTGTGTCAGGAAATTCTCAGGAGAAAGCAGTCTTACAGGAGCATCCTGCTGAAGTAGACCCTTATCGTTGCTGACCAATATGTCCACTTTCTCTCGTTCTGCACAGACACATAAAAGCGCATCTTCATAATCATCCCAAGCATAGTCAAGCGCCTTGTAGCAATCGGTTTCACCTATACCAATAATTGAGAAAAGGCTAAAGAGATAAGGTAGTACCTCTTGTGCCCTTTCCACAGAAAAGGTGCGAGTCACAATGTAGTAGATGTCAGTAATGGAATTGGCTGCAATGAAACCCAGAAAACGCTCTTCACCTGCTGCTTCAATGATTTTTTGCGCTGTTTCACCAGCACCCTGACCTGTCATTGCATCCAAGATAACATTTGTATCGAGGAGTATCTTTTGTTGAGCAGAACTCATTGCATTATCCGGTCTTCTCGCAGAGCATCATAATCAAGATTTTGTGGCAGTATCCCAATTAACTTCTTGGCAGATTCAGCCTTGCTAGGCTTGGCCGGAATTAATCGAGCAACTACTTTTCCATTCTTGGTTATTGCAACCCGCTTCTGCTGTGCAAGCTCAATGTAATAACCAGGGTTGGTCTTTAGAGCAGAAATACTTACATTCATTCTGGTCACCTTTTCCAAAAAATAATTAATATGTGACCATATTCTAACACAAAAAGAGACCACATCTCATAAGAAATGTAGTCTCTTAAACATAGGGTACTTCTGATTGGTAGTAAGTCTCTGTACACCTATTGGTTGGTAGTAAGCCTAGATGTACTTAAGTAGGTGTACTTATTGGTTGGTAGTAAGTCTAGGTGCACTTAAGTAGGTGCACTTACTGATTGCAAGCTCTATACCAAAGGTATACTCTCTTTCTTCTTACGACTTCTTACAGCGAGAACAGCTGAAAGTATAAGAAGTATTGCTAAAGTTGCAAGTATTGCTATGTTGTTTAAGTTAAGTCCTGTGATTGGGATATCTAGATAAGTATTGATAAAGTCAGCTGAGTTTCTACCTTCTCCTACTATTCTGTCTTGAGTAGAAAGAGCTAAGTTTGG
>WQVS01000005.1 GCA_009785705.1 Coriobacteriia bacterium | reverse complement strand
TTTTCCTATCCTTCAGTTGGGCACACCTGACGCCCAATCTTTGCAGTGATTTACAAAAATTAAATGCTCACGTAAGGCTACTACGCTGCGCTTTCATTTTTATAAATCAACACAAATCCTTAACAAGGTCCCGTGGGTGCTCCTGATGTGCAAGATTAGTGCTGATTTTTCTATGTGGAAGCGCAGCGCACTTCAAGCTACGTGAGCATTCCGCAGGGGGAAATCAGTGCTGAGATTGCGCATCAGATGTGCCCACCATCTAAGTTCAAAGCTGTGTGCAGTACCACCTGCGCCTGCTGCGCTTCAACCTCACGCACCAGTACTGAAATCGTTGCGTGGGAGTCCGCTGTCTGCCAAACATCTATGCCTGCTTGCGCTAGTGGTGCTGCAATACGTGACATGACACCTGGTATGCCATGCATGGCTGCACCTATTACGGTAACCTTTGCAAGTCCTTCCGTGCACTGTGTTTTAACATCTAGCTCACGCAAAATGTCGGCCACTTTGTCCGTATCAGCAGAATCAACGGTGAAGTACAGGCTATTGCCTGCAGGGGTAAACATATCCAGTGACACTGCTGCTTCAGCAATTGCCTTGTAGATACTTGCCTGCGCTTCTATATGGGCACTACAGCCCTCTTCATGTCCTAAGTCTACGATAAAACGTGTGATACCTGACTTGCCCACAATCGCTGTAGCCGTGTCACTACTTCTGTGAACTTCCATGCTGCGCACTACCGTGCCTGGATGATTACTGTAAGTATTTTTAACTAGCAGGTTAACGCCACTTTTCTGGGCAAGCTCTGCTGCGGGAGTATGCACAATACGCGAACCCATGCGAACAAGCTGGTACAACTCATCGGGCTCTAACACATCGATAACTTGTGCTGCTTCTACTTCGCGTGGGTCAGCTGTCATTACTCCGTCTACATCGGAATAGATTTCTACCACACTGGCATCCAGTGCCACACCCAGCGCGCAAGCTGTCGTGTCACTACCACCACGTCCCAATGTCGTCAGGTGCCCTGAAGTGCTGATACCCTGAAAGCCGCAGACTACAGGTACGACGCCCTGTTCTGCTGCCTCAATTAGTGCTGCGGGACATACAGAGAGGATGCGTGCATCTTTTGCAGTGTCGTCAGTAACAATACCTGCCTCTGCCCCCGTAAAGGCATGGGCATCAATGCCCTTATCGCGCAATTCATGGGCAATCTTAACGGCTGATATGACTTCACCCACAGAACTGAGTAGGTCATATTCACGATCATTTGCTGGCAGCCCTGCCACAACGCTAAGCAAGGTATCGGTAGCGTAGGGCTCCCCCATGCGTCCCATCGCAGACACAACCAGCACAGGACGAGCGTCTGCCTCAAGGTGTTCTTGCACCTTGCAAGCTAATGCCTCACGCCCCTCTGAGGTCGCAACTGAGGTACCACCGAACTTACAAACAATAAAGTTAGACATCTATTTCCCCCTTACGGTCACACCTGACAGCGAATCTTTGCACTAAAAAAGACAAAAATAAATGCTCACGTAACTTCAAGTACGCTGCGCTTCATTTTATCTTTTTCAGCACAAATCCTCACCATCAGGAGCACCCGTTATTATCTCGCCATTAAGTATGCTCGCCTAGGAAATTCTCTAAACCTATAATAAGCCCGCTACTCTCTACCACCCGCTCACAAGACAGCACTACTCCTGGCATGAATGAATTGCGATGGATTGAGTCGTGCCTTATGGTAAGCGTCTGCCCTAGCCCGCCAAAGATGACTTCCTGATGGGCAACATAACCTGGTAAGCGGACTGAGTGTACAGGAACTTCTTCTACAAGGCCGCCTCTTGCCCCATCACAACCCGGTAGTTCTGTTTCAGCACCAGGAGCCGTAGGCTTGAAATCTGGCAAGGCTTTTGTGCGCGCTTCTGCCAATAGTTCTGCCGTGCGCTTTGCTGTACCCGATGGTGCATCCAGCTTATTATCGTGATGATATTCGATAACCTCTACCTGAGGCATGTAGGGGACCACTTTTTGAGCAAGCTGCATCATCAAAACTGCACCAATAGCAAAATTGGGCGCAATGAACAGACAACGATTTTCGTAAATAAGCTGTTCCAACGCCTCTAGTTGCGCATCAGAGAGACCCGTCGTCCCAACCACACAGTCAAAGCCTAGTGGCAGTGCTTGTCTTAGGTTAGCCTCCACCACATCGGGTCGCGTGAAGTCTACCAGTACGCTACGGACGGCCTTGGGGTTAAGCAAGTCTGCCGCCATGAAATCATCAAGGCTTGCAAAGGTATCTACATCACCACAGTCTGCTAGGCCTGGATCAATGCGAGCAACAAGCTCTAGAGTGGAAGCCTCCTGCACAGCCTTAACAGTCTCTAATCCCATCTGTCCTAGGGCGCCTATGACGACCACAGGGATTGCGGTCGTGCTGTTAGTGCTAGGTGCATTGGTTGCAGTAGTCATCATGCAAGCTCCAATTCTTTATTGCTGTCATTATTGTTACCACTATCCCCATCACTACTATCGTCTTTGAAGGGGCCTACTACCGCAGTAAGCATGGGGGCATTTGCTAATTCTGTCTCAAGAGCCGCTATATCTTCTGCAGTCACCGCATCAAGGCGCTGCAACGCGATATCGAAGGTAAGAGGTTCCATATTATTGAGCACTGCATCCCCCAGGCGCAACATGCGCTTAGAAGTTGATTCCAATGAAAGGGCAAGGCTGCCCTTTGTGGCTTGACGCGCAAGGTCAATCTCGCCAGGACTAATGCCCTCACGTGCTACCTTGTCGAACTCCAGCGCAATAAGTTCCCTCACCTTATTTGCATTGTCAGGACGCGTGCCAGCATAGATGGTGTAGGCGCTACGTCCCTGGTAAAGATGTGGGCGCGAATACACAGCATAAACCAAGCCCTGCTTTTCACGAATCTCTTGAAAAAGGCGTGAGGACATAGTACCGCCAAAAGCAGTATTAAACAACGAAAGTGCAAAGCGACGCTCATCGTCAGCAGCCAGCGTTGTTGTGCCAATCATCAAGTGAGCCTGTTCGGTATCTTTATAGTGGATCGTGCGCTTGCTAGCACTTATCAGTTGCGGAGCAGTGCGCCCAGCTCCGTCAGCAGAATCAGGCAATGCATCCAGATGCTTCAGGGCAAGCTCTACCAATTGTTCATGCTCTAGATTACCTGCTGCCGCAACTACACAGTTAGTGCTGGTGTAATGCTTGTCGCGGAAGGCAAAAGATGCCGACTGGTCAAAGGTCGCAACAGATTCTCTGGTTCCTCCGATAGGTAAACCGATAGTGTGTTGAGGCCAGAGACCTCGGTAAAATAACTCTACTACTTGATCCTCTGGGTCATCTTCACTGCGGGCAATCTCTTCAATAACAACCTCACGCTCTAAGGCGCAGGCATCCTCATCAAAGTTAGAGTTACAGACCATATCTGAGAGCAGAGCGAAGACTTCTGGTAAAGATTCATCGATGAAAGAGGCAAAGTAGCAGGTAGACTCTTTAGAAGTAAAAGCATTCTGCTGCGCTCCTAGTCGGTCAAAAGCTTCTGACAGGCTACGCGCATCATAGCTAGGCGTACCTTTAAACATCATATGTTCAATAAAGTGAGAGAGTCCTGCCTCATGAGCAAGCTCATCACGAGAACCCACCTTGAACCAGATTCCTAGTGCGACAGAACGCACGCTCTCCATCTGTTCGGTGATAACAGTAATCCCATTATCCAAAACTGTCTTTTGTATCGACATAAAGCCCCTTGAAGTAGTTAGAATTTGAATAGATTCCACACATTGAGTGCGCCCTACCTATGGTATCAAAAGGCTAAGCAATAGCGTGCATATACCCCGATTAAACCTTGCTGTGGTTCTCTACGTAACTATCCAGCAAGCTGTTAATCATAGTCTGATACTTGACACCATTTTCATTTGCAACTTGTTTGAAGAAATCAACCGTGTTCTTTTTAAGTACTATGGTGACTTTCTGTTTCTCTACCTTTTTCACAAGCTGCTCTGGTGATGGAATCAGGTCATGGATGCGCTCTCCACTTTCTATAGCTGCTTTCAGCGCCACATCAACCTCAGGAGGAGCATCAGTATATTTAATTTCTTTCTTCATTTTCATAAACCCACTTTCCTCTTCTCCAGTATCCTGCACCAAAAATTCTAATACGTTCACCCCGCATGGTGAATCTGACTGTAGCAATTTCAGATTCAACTTTTCCAACACAGAAGAATCTGTCCTCATCAGCAGAATGTGCCCGGTCAGGCATAATAATAGAATTGCTGTCAAAAAATGCTAATCGGGCATCCTCAAAAGAAATCCCATGCTTAAGCACATTCTCAGAATTCTTTCCTTCATCCCATTCAAACTTATACCTATTATCATACATATTTTTTTACCATACTTCAATCTATGCAAACAGAAATAACACTCTGACATCCTACATCAGAGTGCTAAGTCAATATTAAGTCAGTATTAAGTTAGTACTAAATTGCTCTAAAGGAAAGGTTGTACCATAAGGTGCAACACTACTGGTTTACCAGAATTTCCTCGGGAATACTCTGTACCAGCGACCATCCAAATTTGTCCAGTATTGAGTTTCTTCAAAGGCTACTCTGTTTCCTCTAGCCTCAGCGATGTAGGGCCTGTCAAAAGCTATAACTACAGGATAGCTTTGTCCCGTCAGCTCAGAGATCCAGTCTGCATGTTCTGTTTCATCACTGGGGGCAGCATCTATTATGCTTACCTCCGTGCTGTGGGCACCTGCCCATTCAGCAGCACTAACCAGCGCCTGAATGTCGGGGTGTAGATAGGTGTAACTTTCTGCATGTCTGTGCAGGTCGTTAACTCTATTAAATCTGCGATAGGTTTCATCCAGAGTAAGGTCTAGGACAACTTTGATTTCATGCTCGCCCTCTTCTAGCAAAATTTCTTTTTCAAGAGACTCATATATTTCAGAAGTAATTCCAAGGTCATAAGTACCCAAAGCTACAATGCCTGTCTGGAATCCTGATGTCAGCAGCCTGTGATCAACCTCTTCGCCACTGAATTGAATGTTGATGTCATCTGTTGAAACCTCTGCTTCTTCATAAGAGTTCTCTATGAAGTTGATAGTTGTGCGACTTGCAGGAATCTCTATGCTAAAGTGATGTTCGATATCAGCTTCTTCTAAGTTCACGGAGAAATCAAAGTCGGGGAATCCTTCAATGATTACCTGTCCCTCTATAACTCTAAGAGGCATATTACCTAGAGCAAATTGCCCGTAGGCATCTGAAATAGCCTCTGTGTCATCAACTCGAATAGTCGCACCTTCTACAGGGGCATCTTCTAGGGAAAAGTACACGGTACCCGTGAGCTCAGTAGAAGCACATCCTGAAAATACCAAGGGCATCAAAGTAAGCAACATCAGCACAGCTAAAAGTCTAAAGCGTTTCACAAGCATCTTCTGTCTCCATCTCCACACCAAACAAAGTCACAATTCTACTGCATAAACAAGCCTATGAAACATTTATTACTCTCTTGTCACCAAAAAATGGGAAATTCTCACTCAGGCTACTACCAAAAACAGCTAAAACACACCAGATTCTAGTTGAGCACTTTTCACCTTTTTGCTGCGGATTCCAATGTTTTTACTACAAAGATTCGCCGCTAGCCGCAAACTAAGGTCTTACAGCACCTATAAAGTCGTGTCGCCAGATAACCTGCTCTCTTACATTTGTGCCAGGTTGTGGGGCATGAATCATTCTATTGTTGCCAATATAGATACCTACATGATGAATATTTTCAGGGCGACCTGTACTGCTGAAGAATACCAAGTCTCCTGGGCGCATCAAGTCACCGCGATTAGGCGGAATGAATACTCCAGCATGGAATTGCTGACGTGATGTTCTGGGCAAGTTAAGACCATAAGCTTCTCTGAAGACATGCTGAACTAATCCTGAACAGTCAAAGCCAGCAGGAGTCGTACCGCCCCACAAATAAGGTACCCCTATGTGCCTGCGCGCGGCAGTTACTGCGCCAGGACGCTCTCTACCCAATGAGGGGGCTGGAGCTGGGGTCGTTGCAGGAGGAGGGCTTGGCGTCGGAGTACTTGCTGGCGGTCTAGCGGCGGAGCTTGACCCACCACTGCCAGAATTACTACTGCTTGAAGTATTGCCACCTGAACTGCTACCAGAACTTGAGCCACTACTTGTGCTGCTGCTACCGCTTCCTGCATTAGAGCTGCCACCTGAACCTGAGCTGCCTGCAGCACCAGAACCACTGTTGCCAGCGCCAGCGCCTGAGCCCGAGCTTGAACCTGCACTGCCACTAGAAGCATTGCCTGAACTGCCAGAAGTTCCCGCACTACCACCATTTCCTGTGCTATTGCTATTTGCTGGGGTGTTTTGGGCATCTGCAGATTGATTATTCTGTTCTGTTTCTTGCTGGGCACGCCTCTCGCGCTCTTCTTCAGCTTGAATCTCCTGAGCAATGCGAAGTTGCTCTGCCTCAATGGCAGCGCGCTCTTCTTCCATGAGGCGATGAACCTCTGAATCAAGTGAATCTAAGAGAGTTTGCTGTTGACCCAAGGAACGTTGCACTGTTTCGAATTCTGTCTGAGCAGTTTCTGCAGCCTCACGTTCAACTTCACGCTTTTCTTCAAGGCGAAACATATGATTTTCGATTTGCGAGCGCAGTTGACGTGATTCGCGAATCATATCCGCATCGTTGTCCATAAGAGAAATCAAGGCATTAATGCGCGCTACAAGGTCTGCAAGGTCACTTGAGCCGAAGAGGAAAGCTACAAAGGATAGCTCGCCACTTTGATAAGAGCTCACAGCGCGGCGCGCTAGCAAATCGCCCACATGGTCAAGTTGCTCCTGATTTATTTCTAACTCTTCTTCAGTTTCTTCAATCTGTTCAAGAGTCGCTTCAAGCAATTCTTGAGCCTCGAAATAATTCTCAGAAGCTATTGCTGTCTCGATAGCCATCTGGTCTAGTTGTATGCGCGCCTGAGTTGCTTGCGCACGCAGAGCATCTATCTCGGCTGAATCTTCATTGTCAGCTGGTTCTTCACTAGCTTCTTCGTCAGCCTCTTCATTAGATTGTTCACTGGATTCCTCAGATGAAGATACCGTCTCTGTAGACTCAGAAGAAGGAGTCGCCCCAGCTAAGACAGCCAAAGAAAGCGACGACGACATCAAAGCTGCAATGAGACCAAAGGTCAATAATCGCAGCAGCAAATTATGTTTATGTGACAGAATACGCATAAACACAGCATAACCATAGCCGCAGGTCAACGCGCTACAGCGTAACCAAAGTGCCACCGTGCGTTACTTGCACGTTACCCTAACTAAGCTGCTAGAAATGTTTCCAAACTTTAATGCCTATGCTGATTCATAAGGAAAACGAAGTCTAATCACTTCCTGCATGGATATTTCATTTTCACAAATCAGCACGAAGATTGAGCATTAGGAGCATTTCCAAACCAGACGGCAGCAAACACTATATTGGCCAGCAACCATCCCTGTTGAGTACAGCGATAATAAGCTCCATCTTGTTCCAAAAGTTCCTTTTCGACCAACTCATCGCAAATCTTCGTCAAACCAGCAGACTCAATTTCCTCACTACCTGCCCCTCTACTGGTGCGCAGTGCCAACATGACACTCTCACGCAAGGCTTCCTCTGGGCTAAGGATATCTGACTCTGCGGGATTTTCGTTCTCCCCTTTGGAGTCATCTAGGAAGGCTTCAATGCTGTCATACATGACGAAACGCTTACGGCCACCATCAGGTTTGTTCAGCATCGAAGATGCACTTGCGCCAAAGCCCAGATAGTCTCCACCCTGCCAGTAGCGCAAGTTCTGTCTACTTTCCTGTCCAGGACGCGTGTAACTAGAAATTTCGTAGCGCTTAAAACCGTGACCTGCCAGAGCCTCTTCCAGTCTCAAGATTTCTGCAGCAAGCTCATCTTCGCTGGGCAAAGTAACCTCACCCGCATCCTCCATTTTTTGGAGTTCCGTACCCTCTTCTACCGTCAAGGGATACACTGAAATATGTTCCACTAGTTTTAGCAATTTCTCAAAATCTGCGCTCTGGAAAAAGTCAGCATCACTGCTATTATCACTGCTGCCGCTGTCTTCGTTATTACCAATATCGTCAGCGCCATCAACACTAGCGTCAGCGCCATCAACACTAGCATCAGTATTAGCACCATCAACAGGCAATCCCAGCATCAAGTCAGCCGACACACGCAGCCCAGCATCCTTGCCAGCCTGCAAGGCATGAAAAGCTCTCTCCACATTATGAAGGCGCCCCAAGAGCGCTAGTTGTGCATCGTCAAGACTCTGCACGCCCAATGACACACGCGTAAACCCTGCTGCTGCCAGCTCCATCGCTGGCTTAATCCAAAAGCTTTCAGGATTTGCCTCTAAGGTAATCTCACAATCGTCACTCACATTAAAAGTTTCACGGATGGTCGCAAGTACTGAAATCAGATGTGTATGCACAAAAGAGGGAGTTCCTCCCCCGAAATAGATAGAACTTACAGAACGCAATCTAAGGGAAGAATCTATCCATGCGCCAGACTTTATATGATTATGCAAGGCCTTAAAATAGTCCTCAATTGCTGCAACATTCGTCGATGAACAAAAGTCGCAATAGTTGCAACGCTTCACACAAAAGGGAATGTGAACGTACAGCGCTAGGTCTGTGCCAGACCCATTCTCACCATTAGACGCAGTGTCATTGCTGCTGAATGCAGTGTTTGACACACTACTGCTATCCGATAAGTCGTCGTTAGCCATGATGTTCCAGATACTCCTCTATCAATAAGTCTAAATCTTCCATCGTGCTTAAATTGTGTAAACGTCTGCGAAAAACGGCTGCTGCCGGCTGCCCTGCAACATACCAGGCTGCATGCTTTCGCATACGTATAAGCTGAGCATCCCCATACCACTCTAGGGACTCAAGTGCATGCTGGCGCAGCATCTGCAAGCGATCAGCTAAGTTGGGGTCAAGCGGCGGAGCCTGTCCAGCCACCCCATGCTCCAAAGTAATGGATGCGGGTTGCTCCCCTGCAGAACAGGTAGTGGACTGAGCTTCAAGCCTCTGCGCTGCTTGCTCAAATATCCACGGGTTCCCATAGGAACCACGTGCCACCATAACGGCATCAGCCCCTGTATCGCGCATTATGTCGAAACAAGCTTCAGCAGTGAAAGCATCACCTGAAGCTATAACCGGAATACTTAAGGCATCTTTAACCGCCTTAATGATACTGCGGTCTGACTCGCCGCGGTAGAACTGGTCTCTCGTGCGCCCGTGTACCGTGATGGCGCTTGCTCCTGCCGCTTCAAGCCCCTTGGCGAACTCTACAGCATTGACACTTTCTGGTGACCAACCCTTACGATGCTTGGCAGTTACAGCCAAATCATCATAGCCATGAGCGTCCAAAGCCTCACGCATTGCGCTAACGATGCGCGCTGCTAGTTCAGGGCTTTTCATAAGTGCACTTCCATCGCCCTTGTTAACAACTTTTGGCACAGGACAGCCCATGTTTACATCGATGCCTAAGATGTCATCGCCCAACAGCTCAGCAACTACCAAAGCCTGGGCTGCCATCATTTCAGGGTCAGAGCCAAAAAGCTGAATAAGTGCTGCTCCCTTCTCCTCGGGAGCAAGCTTCAGCAAGATATGTGACTTGTTGCGCTTTTTGTCATAGTGCAAACCCTTTGCACTGACCATTTCAGAGTAACTAATTCCTGACCCAAAGCGCCTATTAATCGCACGATACGGTGCATCTGCAACCCCCGCCATGGGGGCCTGCAGTATAGGATTTTCTGCAAGCGCCTCTAGATAACGCATTTATGGAGCAGGAGGATTATCTGACTGCTGCATTGCCTGCTGTGCAGGCTCTGCTGCCTCTATAGGTGGTATCTGGGCTTCGGCCTGAGTCTGTACCTGAGCTTGCGACTGCGGCTGTGGCTGTTGTTCTGATTGTTGCTGTTGCTGCTGTGGATGCTGCTGCGGAACAGGCTGATATCCCTGTACATGCGACTGGTGCATGCCAACAGGTATTTGTTGCATGACCATTTGCGGTACTGCCGGAATGGCTGCTGGTGCTACAGGAGGATTCTCGCTCTCTTCTCCCTTGGTGAGAAAATCAGGCAACTTTCCAATAGCCTCAAAAAGGGCTGCCAACAAAAGCAATACACTGAACGCGATAACTGCATAAAGCCCCGTATCAGGACCTGCCATCATCATAGATTCACCCTGTTCGGCTGCACGGGCAAACATATCTGTAAAGGCCGAAAAGAGCCCTAACCAATGCAAATAAACTGCCAAAGAAAAGGCTGGAACTATCAGGGCAAGAGCAAGTTCGAATCTAGAACGACCTAAGCCAAAAGACACTATCAATAAGAGTGCCGTACCTGCAAAAGCAATAATGAGCAAAACATTAGACCCTGCTAGCATATTTAATGCTGCCAGCTGACCTGGGCCCATACCCATACCAAGACCCATATTACCCTGTGACATCTCTGCGACACGCTCTTCGGCAGAACCAAAGGCAAGTGCATAGCCACTAATTGATTCTTGAAATACTGGACCGCAGGAAACTGTTGCAAAAGGCAGGAATCCTGCCAGTAAGACAAGCAAGCATAAAGCTTTAACGATGGTTGAAAATACCTTTGTCTGTGTCTTCTCAATAAAAGTAGTCTTGCGAGACTTCCCTTGTTTTGAAGAGTCCCCTTGTGGCATCTGCTGCTGCGAGTAAGGACTTTGTCCAAACTGCCCCAGCTGACCCCCCTGCTGTCCCGGCGGATAAGGCTGTGGGAACGGTTGCTGGGGTTGCTGAGGCTGTTGAGGTAGCTGCTGATGTGGCTGCTGTTCAGGTAAAGGTGGATTTGGCGGCATCGGTACTGGCTGCATCGGCGGATACTGAGGTTGTTGCATCTTAATCATCTACCTTCAAAATTGCCATGAATGCCTCTTGAGGAACATCGACTGAACCTATGCTTTTCATGCGCTTTTTACCCTTTTTCTGGTTTTCAAGCAGCTTTTTCTTACGCGTAACGTCACCACCATAACAGCGCGACAATACATCTTTACGTTTTGCCTTTACATTAGTTCTTGACAAAACTTTACTGCCGACAGCTGCCTGAATAGGAACTTCAAACATCTGACGGGGAATAATTTCTTTCAGTTTGCGCGTCAGTACAAGGCCGCGCTCATAGGCTTTTTCCTTGTGAACGATGAAGGATAGCGCGTCCACCGGCTTGCCCGCTAACAAGATATCAAGCTTCTGCAATTCGCTTGCTTTGTAGCCGCTGAATTCATAGTCCAGTGAGGCATAACCTTTAGTACGTGATTTCAACTGGTCGAAAAAGTCCAGAATCAACTCACCTAGAGGGATCTCATAGAGCATCTCAACTGTATTTGGCCCTAAGTATTGCATGTCAATAAAGTGAGCACGCCTGCCCTGGGCAAGCTCCATAACAGCACCCACATAGTCTGGCGGCACAAGTACCGTAGCCTTTAAATAGGGCTCTTCAATATGGTCAATCTTACTTGCATCAGGGAAATCCTGTGGCGAGTGAATATCAAGCATCTCGCCGTCATTGAGGTAAACGTGATAAGACACACTAGGAGCTGTCGCTAATAGACCAATATCAAATTCGCGCTCTAGACGCTCTTGAATGACCTCCATATGCAATAGTCCCAAGAAGCCTACACGGAAACCAAAGCCCAATGCATGACTAGTCTCTGGGGCATACTCCAATGCAGGATCGTTCAGCTTCAACTTATCCAAAGCATCACGCAAGTCAGTAAACTGATCGCCATCCAGAGGATAGAGACCCGCATATACCATAGGCTTAATCTCGCGGTAGCCTGGCAGGGGTTTTGTGGCAGAGTTGTCCACACCTGTCACCGTATCACCAACGGTCACAAGTGCAGGGTCTTTGAGCCCCGTAACAAGATAACCTACAGAACCAGCACCCAATGCGGGAAGGATGATGTCATGCGGTGCTTTAACCCCCACTTCTTCGACATCAGCCACTGCATCATTTGCCATAAGGCGTACTTGCGTACCTTGAGACAAGATACCGTCCATAACGCGCACAAGTGCAATCACGCCGCGATACTCATCAAACCATGAGTCAAAAATCAAGGCGCGTAGTGGTACCTCTGTGGTAGGAGTGCCTGTTGGTGCTGGGATACGTGCAACTATTGCTTCCAACAGGTCTGGGATACCATCCCCTGTTTTTGCACTAGTTAGTACAGCGTCCTCTGCAGGTACTGCAAGGGATTCTTCGATTTCACCACGGACGCGCTCTGGGTCAGCTGCTGGCAGATCAATCTTGTTGATTACCGGGATAATCTCAAGGTTAGCGTTCATGGCTAACATCGCATTTGCCACAGTCTGAGCCTCGACCCCCTGTGAGGCATCTACGACCAAAATAACGCCTTCACAAGCCGCCAAGGCACGGGATACTTCATAGGTGAAGTCCACGTGCCCTGGGGTATCAATAAAGTTCAAGCGATAGGTAATGCCATCACTTGCTGTATACATGACACGAACAGCCTGCGCCTTGATGGTAATGCCGCGTTCGCGCTCAATATCCATACTGTCAAGCAACTGCTCTTGCATATCGCGTTCTGCCACAGTATCCGTCGACTGAAGGATGCGGTCAGCAAGTGTCGATTTGCCGTGGTCAATGTGCGCAATGATAGAAAAATTGCGGATATATTCTAAGCCATAATTATTGTTATCCATAACAACTAGTCTACTACGGTGACCCTTGTCATTACTGGGTGATTTTCTGGTGCAACTGAGCCGTTTCCGTCTGTTACAGGAGTGTTTTCTGCTATAGCGTCTACTACATCCATGCCTTCAACTACGCGACCGAAAGCTGCATAGTCTCCATTAAGGAAGTGCGCATCTTGGTGAACAATGAAGAACTGTGAGCTAGCGCTATTTGGGTCTGACGAACGAGCCATGGAGAGAACACCGCGATCGTGGCTGATAGGGTTATCAACACCGTTATTAGCAAATTCTCCTTGAATATTTTCATCAGAGCCACCCATGCCTGTGCCATCAGGATCTCCGCCTTGAATCATGAAACCTTCAATAATGCGATGGAAGCCTACGCCATCATAGAAGCCTTCATTTACGAGCTTCAAAAAGTTGGCAACACTAATTGGTGCTATCTCAGGGTTTAGTTCTACAACCACATCACCAAAATCTTCAATTTCAATCTTTACCTTTGGCATATCGCCCTCCCATAAGTTTGCTTGGTCTTCAACGACAGGTGCTTCAGTTTCAGTTTCAATAACTTCAGCATCTCGTGTGGCATTATTTGTCTCTTCCTCTGTGTCACCATTACAGCCCATCAAAGCAAGGGGCAGCAACATTGCAAGACTCATAATAGCCAATATTCTTAGTACGTTTTTCATGTTAACCTCTCAAATCGAACAGTACGTGTAACCCCTATCAACTGTACTTCATCCGTAATGGTTCTTCAACATTTGCAGGCACTAAACCAAATAGGGGGCCTTGCAAATGTGCTATTTCTTTTACTGCAGATGAGGACAGATACATATGGTCAGGAGACGCCATGATGAACATGGTTTCTACCTGCGCATCTAAGCGCCAGTTAATGGCTGCCATCTGAAATTCGTTTTCAAAGTCTGTCATAGCGCGCAGTCCTTTGACAATCGCCTGAGCATCTTGTCCACGCACGAAGTCAATAAGCATGCCTTCGAAGGGTAGAACTTGGACACCTTTTAGATGTGCTGTTGCTTCTTTTGCAAGCTCACAGCGCTCCTCAAGGGTAAACAAAGTTCCTGTTCCGCGCTTTGACCATGAACTTGCAACACCTACCACCAGCTCATCAAATACGGCATGGGCACGTTCTATGATTTCAAGATGACCGCTAGTAATGGGGTCAAAGGTTCCTGGTACAACTGCCTTGCGTACCGCCATAAACTAAACCTCCTATCAAAGATTAATAGCTAGTTTATCCTACTAGAAGACAGCGGGGCTAGGCTAGAAATAAGTTAAATGTTAGACCAAATGTTAAGCAGCAAACTAAACATTTAGCTGCGCATCAAAGCGTGCAAAATGAAGTGTTGTACTTCCCTTAGTCTTTGTATCGAGTTCAGTAAAACTGCTGGGGAGAAGATCTTCAGATTGAACTGTCTTCGCGCGCTCAATAATAATAAGTGCACCATAAGCAAAAACTTTCGTTTCTGCCAATTGTTGCAAAAGGTCGTGCATCTTATCTGCACTAAGGTCATAAGGCGGATCAAAAAAGGCAATATCTACTGCGAGATTCTGCAAGCGCGGAGACAATTTAAAAATATCACCGCGGCAAAGACGGAACTGTTCAGGGTTAATGTCGCTACTATGACTAATCCCTTGCAGGTTCATGTAATTGTCTTCAATGATGCGACAGGTCTTTGGATTAGACTCCACCGACGCTAAAAAAGCAGCCCCACGAGACAGGGCCTCTAAACCCAAGGCGCCTGAACCAGCAAAGCCATCCAACACACGCAAACTTTCAAAAGAGCCAATGCGTGAATGAAGGCTAGAAAATAAAGATTCACGCATCCTGTCACCAGTAGGACGCGTATCCTGCCCCGAAGGAGCAGTAATCCGTCGCCCACCCCATTTGCCAGCAATAATTCTCATCTATATACCCCCATCAAAACTACTAGAACACCCCAGATGCTCAGAGTCAAGGAGCCTGGATTTTTGAAATGGTAAGCGTACCTGCAGCTACGTGAGCATTTCATTTTTACAAATCGGTGCTGAGGTTGCGTGTCTGATGCGCGCTAGCCCGCTACCTTCCATGTTTCATACTTATCTTCTAAGGCATCAATCCGAACCCGCAACAAAGCACATTCGTCAGCTTCTAACTTCGGGTCATCAGCAATCAGGGCAAAGGCATCTTGACGGGCCGCCTCTATCAAGTCTTCGTCCTTCGTTAAATCTGCAACTTTCAACTTTGCTATACCGCTTTGGCGTGTTCCCAACAGTTCCCCAGCGCCCCGCTGCTTTAGGTCAAGTTCTGCTAAGCGAAATCCATCATCGGTTTCTAACAGGGCTGCAAAACGTTCTTTTGCTGCCTCAGAAAAAGAGTCTGACACTAACCAAACCTCACCTGAATGTTTTCCTCTACCAACACGTCCGCGCAACTGATGAAGTTGTGCCAATCCGTAGCGGTCAGCGTCTAGCACCATCATAACGGTGGCGTTGTGGACATCTACTCCGACCTCTATTACCGTTGTTGAAACCAGTATGTCAATCTTGCCCGCGCGGAACTGATTCATGATTTGAGCTTTTTCTGCGGGCTTCATTCTGCCTGTCAGTACCTCTACCTTGCAGTTGCTGAACTCGCCTGCTGCAAGCTCTTCCATCATTTGCACAGCAGACTGTGCCTCTATTTTCGAAGACTCTTCTACCAGCGCACAGACTATGTAGGCCTGACGCCCCTCATTCACTGCAGCATGTATCGCATCATAGGCGTCTGCAATTTTTGAAAACTTAATCTTTTTCGTCGTGATTCCTGCACCCGCAATGGGACGCTGCCGTAGATAGCTTGCGGCAAGGTCGCCAAAAGCTGTCAAGGTCAAAGTGCGCGGGATGGGTGTTGCGCTCATGACTAATACATCTGCGCTCTCCCCTTTTGCGTGAAGGGATTTACGCTGCTGAACACCAAAGCGATGTTGCTCATCAACTACAGCAAGGGTCATCTGCTGAAATTGCACGTCATCTTCAAGTAGAGCATGGGTACCAAAGAGAATCTTGATTTCTCCTGCAGCAAGCTGCTGCAATAAGACTTCCCTGTCTGCTGGCGTTGTCGAACCTGTCAAAAGCCCCCAACTTAAGCCCATGTCATCAAAGAGGGGTCCCAGCTTATTAGCGTACTGTTGTGCCAGCACCTCTGTCGGTGCCATCATGGTTGCCTGTCCACCAGAATCTGCCGCAACTGTCAAAGCATGGGCTGCAACAACCGTTTTCCCTGTTCCCACATCGCCCAAGAGTAGACGCTGCATGGGATGTTGCGATGCCATGTCGTCAAGAATTTCATTTACTGCCTGATTTTGGTCTTCTGTCAGTGCAAAAGGTAGCTTTTCTACCAAGGACTGATGCAGGGACCCAAAGGGCTTGTGAGCATGACCAACAGCTTCACGCGTCATGCGATAGCGTCTACGCGCAATCAGTAGCTGCAAGTCTAGCAACTCCCCGTAAGCAAGACGCTTACGTGCTAGCTGTGCTCCTTCAAGGTGCGCGGGAAAGTGCAGGTTACGTAAGGCCCAGCTGTAGGGTGCAAGTTCACGTTCTTGCACAATGCTTGCAGGCAGATACTCGCTTACTTGCGCATAATCATCTAATGCCGCAGCTACGAGACGACGCAACCACCCAACAGATAAGCCTTCTGTTGTGCCATGTACGGGCAGGACTTTGCCCATGTGTCGCCCTTCAGTATTGGATGCGTCTTGCTGTGAAGGCGCATTCGTGGCTTCATCAGCAATCTTCTCTACAAAGGGCTGGATAATCTGCTTTAAGCCACTGCGATATTTAATATCACCAGA
The DNA here is from genome assembly GCA_009785705.1 of Coriobacteriia bacterium. GTDB lineage: Bacteria > Actinomycetota > Coriobacteriia > WRKU01 > WQUG01 > WRBW01. The sequence goes on along the minus strand of WQVS01000005.1, from coordinate 10,610 downwards.
AAAAGCCAGGGTTTGACCTTTTTTATAGGTCGCCTCAACCCAAGGCTGGTTGAACCATACCCCGATAAGAGTTCCTGTGCCATCAACCAGAGTGACTTCTGTGATAGTCAGACGTTTACCACCACGTCCCCGCGTTATACGCTTAACGACCTCATAAACTGTACCAACTACGGTAGCTTCCCCCGGCTGTACGACTCCTAGCTGTGCTGTGCTGGTTAGGTCAAGATAACGATGCGGAGCATGGTGCAATAAGTCACCAACACGCTGGATTCCCAGTGCTTCAAGCTGTTTTGCACGACCCGCATCAACATAGCGAGCCCGCACAACAGGCTGTCCCCAAGCCAATAGACGGCTAGCTGGGTCCTTATTTTGCGAAGTCGCTTGGGTCAAGATCGCGCCAATGCAAGCTGGCAGCAGTGCCAGGACCTGCGTAGATACCTACGATAATGCCAATCTGCTCAATACCTACAAAGGTACCTGGATTTTCAAGTTCCTGTATCTTTTCATTTAGTTCATTGGCGACATCTTCACTTTCGGCACGCAGTAGTAGATACTTCAAATCATCTACGTCTTTGTAGCTCTCGCCAATAATCTTAGGTATAGTCTGGAAAGCCTTCTTGCGACCACGTGTCTTCTTCACCGTATCAATAACACCATCGAGCTCAAAGGTACAAATAGGCTTGATATCAAGTGCTGAAGCAAGCAGACCCGCAGTGCGTCCTGCACGCCCTCCGCGTACTAGATATTCCAAAGTATCAAAGACGATAAGTAGATTCATGTCATCACGGACAGCACTCAGGTAGTTGATAGTCTGATCCATCGTCAGGCCCGCATTAACAGCCTTCAGAGCCTGGTCACAAAGCGCAACCATAGCCCAAGTACAAATGCGCGAATCGAAAACGCGTGTCGGAATGACAGCGTTTTCTGCTGCCATCAAAGCAACGTCATGTGTTGCAGAAAGACCTGTCGATATAGTAATGAGCAGAACCTCTTCAAAGCCCGCGTCAGCTGCCTCTTGAATCTTCTGGTCATAAGTCATGCGATTAGGCTGCGAAGTTTTTGGCAGGCTTTCGTAATCACTCAGCAGTGCTTCCCAGAAGTCACGTGCAGCAAAACTATCAGAGTCTGAGGTACTTCCATCAGGGAAAGCTAGCGGTATAGGAATAAGACTGTAGCCACGCGCCAACACTTCATCATTAGTAAGGTCACAACCACCGTCAGTGATAATAGCAATCTTTGATTCATTCTTTGGCATATATTTCTTCCCCTTTGCATAATCAGAATCATTTCGTAATTCTGCTTCTAGTGAGTGCATAACTGGTCGCTTTTTAGGGCGAAGCGTAGTAACTACGTGAGCCCTTAAAAGCGGCGGTTAGGTGCCACTAGAAACAGAATTACTCGCAAGCTAATAAAAGCGGATAGAGTGGCTGGTCTCCGCGCTGCTCATCAACTTCTAGAGCAGGATAAGCTTCTTGGACTTTCTCCACCAAGGCAGCCAGAGATTCATCACTGAAGTCTTCCCCAGCCAGAATGGTAAGATTTTCACAAACAGCAGCATTGAGCTTTGGCAACAACTCTAGGGCAACAGCTTCAACGTCTGCTCCTGTTACCTCAATATCTTTTGAGTTAACAATGCCCATGATATCGCCCTCTTTAATATCACCTACTGCGGGTGCCTTTGAGTCCTTAATGGCTGTAGTAACCTCGCCGTAGCAGACGTCCTCTGCACACTCAAGCATCTCTTCTGCAAGCGCGTCCAAATCTGACGAACTAGGGTCAAACATAAGCATTGCAGAGAAGGCTGCAGGTACATTAGTAGTTGGAACTACGACTGCTGGTACGGACAGTGCAGTTGCTGCTGCCTGTGCTGCCATGACGATGTTCTTATTATTGGGCAACAAGACAAAGGCATCTGCAGAAAGCTTTTCTGAGGCATCAATGAAGTCTTGCGTGGACGGATTCATGGTCTGTCCACCCGTGATAACGTAATCTACGCCTAATGAGGTCAAGATAGTAGCGAGACCTGGCCCTGAAGCAACAGCTATGGTTGCAATGGGCTTATGCTCCACAGCAACAGGGGCTGCTGCCTGTTCAGCTTGCTGCTGGCGCATGTTATGGATGTGTACCTCTGCCAGCTGTCCGCGCTCTAAGTGATAGCTAAGAACTGCTGCGGGATTATCAGTGTGAACGTGGACTTTGAACTGTCCATCACTACCTACGATAAGCTCGCTGCCACCAATGGTCGCTAAGTAGTCTAGGGCAATATCTTTGTCAAAGTCTTCACCCATGAAGAGGAACTCTGTGCAATAAAGGAACTCGTCATCATCCCAGTCATCAACAGGAACTATGACCATATCATTACTGCGCATAGGTTCAAACTGCGGTATATCGGCAACTTCACGCCCTAGCAGCAAAGCCGCAAAGGCATCATAGACTATGGCTAGACCAAAACCACCTGCATCTACTACATTTGCCTCTTTCAATACGGGAAGCAAATCAGGAGTACGGCGCACTGATTCGTGAGCAGCAGCAGAAACGCCGTCCATTGCAGCTTCTAAATCAAGACCAGCATCAGAGGCTGCACGTGCTGCTGTTGCCATGTCAGCGATTACGGTAAGTATCGTTCCCTCTACTGGTTTGCGCACTGCCTGCCAAGCAACTTCTTTTGCGCGCTCTAGCGAAGTCGCTAGGCGCTCTGTGGGCTCAAAGCCTTCTGAAGCTACCAGTCCCTCACAGATTCCGCGAATGATTTGAGACAGGATAACGCCTGAGTTTCCGCGCGCTCCCATAAGTGAACCATGGGTGGCAGACTTGCATATTTCTTCCAAATCAGCATTTGCGGGCAACTTAGAAACATCAGCAACCACTGACTCCAGAGTCAGCGACATATTAGTGCCTGTATCCCCATCAGGAACGGGAAAAACGTTCAAACGATTTACCTCTTCGATGCGCAATTTCAGCGCAGCTGCGGCACCCGCAATTATGGCGACTGCCGGAGTAGTCACCGTAGTAGTTTTAGTGCTGTCCATTACGCCCCCTGACGAACTTTCACTTCAAGGACATGAACATCAACGCGATTAACTTCGATTTCAGTCATAGAGGTCAAAGTATAGCGAACACGGTCAGCCAGATTACGTGAAACCTCTGCAAGCTGTGTACCATATTCGATAACAACGTACAAATCTACTTCAACAGCATTAGGAATGGCTTGACCATCTTCATCAAACGAATTGGTGATTTTAACACCCTTGCGCAGCTTGTTTTGCGGCAGCAATTGAACCAAGCCATCGCGGATGCTGGGGGCGGCCATACCAACAACACCATAACTTTCTAGCGCAGAATAACCTGCTAGGTCGGCCAATACCTCAATAGAAATATGTACTGCACCGCCAGTCAATTCAGCTGTCATGTGACTCCCTCTCTTAGGTGATAATCAGCAAACTATTATAGCAAAATAACACAAGAAAAGAGTGCGCCCATCACTGGACGCACTCCGAATTAATAAGTTGTAGTGCTGCTAAGACTTAGTCAGAACAGACGCTAGGTGTGCTCTAAGCGCTTGCTCCCAAGTCATAACGAGTGAACGCCTCAATTGCTACTGTATCGCCTAGTTCTTTTGCAACACGCTTTGTGTATTCATCGATGCTAATATCCATGTCTTTTACATAGGCTTGCTCGACAAGTGCTTGTTCCTTGAAGAACTTGTTGAGACGACCTTCTGCCATCTTTTCTTGAATTTGTTCTGGCTTGCCACTTTCTGCAGCTTGAGTTTTGTAGATTTCTTTTTCTCTTGCTACTACTGCAGCGTCAAAGTCTTCACGGCGAACAGCGATAGGGTTTGCAGCAGCAATCTGCATGGCCACATCACGTGCATAAATCTTGAAGACCTCTGCATCAGCTGTTGCCTGATTGCCTAGTTTGAACTGAACCATGATGCCAATCTTTGCTCCACCGTGAATGTAGGCAGAAAGGGCACCTGTTTCAAGTAGTTCAATGCGCTCGAAGCGAGCAACCTGAATGTTCTCGCCTAGCTTACCGACGGTCTCACCGAAGAGCTCTTCAATGGTGATATCACGATTAGGTACTGATAGCTGCATAAGTTCAGCATTGTCTGCTGGGTTATCTTTTGCAACAACCTCTGCAAGAAGCTTTGCAAATGAAGTGAAGTTTTCATTCATAGCTACGAAGTCAGTTTCGCAATTAACTTCGATAAGAGCGCCTACTTTATTGTCAACGCTGATGTATTCTGCAATCGCACCTTCGTTAGTTGCACGTCCTGCCTTTTTAGCAGCAGATGCAAGGCCACGCGTACGCAGAAAGTCGATAGCCTTTTCGATATCGCCTTCTACCTCTTGAAGCGCCTTCTTGCACTCCATCATGCCTGCTCCTGTTTTTTCGCGGAGCTCTTTAACTAGCTTTGCGCTTATGTTAGACATAGGTCTTCTCCTTATCCTAAATGTCGAACTTGATGGCTGTTAAGGTCAAATCCTGTATGCCGCAATCTGTTAGTCAAAGTGCGGCATAAGAGCTAATTTCATTGTTAAGCTGCTGGAACAGTTCCTGTTTCTGCGGCTGCCTCTGCTTCTGCATCTGCAATTTCTGCAGCATCAGGCGCCGAATCAGCAGGATTTTCTTCTGGACGAACAGGGCTGTGTTCCACGTGTTGAGTTGCAGCTGGTGCAGCAGCTTCTGCTTTTGCAGCCTTTTCTGCTTCAGCTTCTGCGGCCTTCATGGCTGTTACTCCGCCATTGCCTTCAAGAACTGCAGCTGAAATAACGTTGGTAATCAGTGCGATTGAACGAATCGCATCATCATTTGCTGGGATGGGGAAATCAACCTCATCTGGGTCGCTGTTGGTATCTAGAATCGCGATAATCGGAATACCTAGACGGCGAGCTTCAGCAACAGCAATCGTTTCACGCATGGTGTCTACGATGAACAGTGCTGCGGGCAGACTGCGCATGTTGCGAATACCTTCTAGGTTATTACGCAGCTTCGCAAGTTCCTTACCTTTAAGGATTTGTTCCTTTTTAGGAAGAGTCGCCATGGTGCCGTCATCAATCATAGCTTCAAGCTTTTCCATGTGAGACACACGTGAGCGAACAGTTTCAAAGTTAGTGAGCATACCACCCAACCAGCGCTGAGTTACATAAGGCATACCAGCTTGCTTTGCAGCAGTTTCTAGTGGTTCTTGAGCTTGCTTCTTTGTGCCGACAAAAAGAATTTCGCCGCCACGCTGACCCACAGTATAAGAATACTTGTAAGCCTTCTCAAGTTCTGCCATGGTTTTTTGTAGATTAAGAATGTAGATGCCGCCACGCTGAGTAAAGATATAGGGCTTCATCTTCGGATTCCAACGACGGGTCTGATGCCCAAAGTGGACGCCTGCTTCCAGCAGGCCTTTCATGGTAACAGTAGCCATAAGTAGTACCTATTCCTTTCGTTGTTCCTCTGCAAGCTTCTTCCCAGATACTTCACCCATCTTGGGCACGCCGAAGTTCTAGTCCACTCGCATGTGTATTTATGCTTAAAAAGTTGGGGCGAGTAACGGGATTTGAACCCGCGGCCTCCTGAGCCACAGTCAGGCGCTCTAACCAGCTGAGCTATACCCGCCACTTTCAGCAACTAGGTATTGTAGCAAATAACCTTAGTCCTGTATAGCAAGATTAATTATTTTGAGAATCCCTTATTTTGAGTACATTTCATTTTGAAGCAATGCGGCGGCATGCACATACCCCTAGTCAAGAGCAAATTGGGGGCTTGCTGCCATGTAGATGGCCCTTGCTACGTGATCTCTCCAGAAATTGGAGTCAAAGTTTTCAATATCTTCCAAATTTGCCGTGCTGCCTAGGACTATTTCCAGACTATTATTTTCTCCTGCTTGTCCAAAAGGCTCATTTACACGCACGGTATGAGCGGACAACTGATTTTCTATCATGCGCTCATAAATCGCCCGTGCAGTAGAATCTTCATCTTGCTCAACAGAACGAATAAGAATTCCCGAAGGGCCCTCTTCGCGCACGCTTATGATGATATGCAATTCTGCTTGTGCGCGTGATGCGCGTGCAGCGAATTCGTCTGGCTCTACCTCGCGTTCACGACTAGCGCGCGTAATGGTAACATCGGCTTCGGCCGCCTCAAAGAGCGAAGAGAGTCTACGTGCCACATCGAAGCTAACATCGCCTGCAACAGTCGAAGTAAAGCGTGGCTCAATCGCTACCTGCAAGCCATTGAGCTGATAAGCTATCAGTCCAGCGCTAGAAATAGGGGCTGCTACATAGAGAATGATACGTGCATGGTCTAGGTCATCCTCTTCAGAAAAACGTGTCCCCGAAGGGGGCAGTGTCAAAAGAACAGAACCCTCTGGCGCCTCTGAAGGCAAATATTCAAGAGCCACTGTAAATCCTAAATTCTCTAACTCAATACGAGCATCAGCAAAATCATCCCCAATAACACTGGGAAGGCTGAATCCGCCTAGTCCCGCAGATACAACAAGGTCAACACTGTCGTCGCGTTGCGCAGCCACACCATAGGCAGGATACTGGTCAATGACCTGTCCTTCTGGGGCGTCCGATAGTCGCCTTGTCACATTCTGTACCTGCAGACCACTTTCTTCAAGCAGTTCGTAAGCGGCTGATTCTGAAAGGCCCAGAACTTCTGGCACATCAACTTGAGTATAGACCCAAACTGCAATACCTACATAAGAAAGCACTAAAGCAGTAGAGACTACCCAGAGCAAAGTCCGAGTAGCTATTTCTGTCGTAAGCAGGCGTCTACGTTCTGGACGCTTGCGGTCCACAGTGGGCATGCGCAGCAAGCTTGCAGCACGCGCACTCTCTGCTCTAAGAACAGCACTTACGCCACGCACAACCCTTTCTTCATGACTAGCAGCGTCCTCCTCTGGGACGCGCAGGTCATCAGCAGCAAGAACCTCTTGGTTTTCTTGTAAAGAAGAATCTTCCTGCAAAGAAGAGTCTTGCTGTGAAGGCGATTGTGATGACTTATCTTCTGACATGGCGGGGCCTATTATTAGCTACTATAAAGCTTTAAAACGGCACTTCATCTACGCGATAAAAGCTTTGCACGAAACGAATGCTCTTCGTCTTACAGTCCATGATAATCGAATGGGCACGGTCTCCCTCACCCACGCCACCTAGAAGCTCACCATCAGTGATTCCTGTCGCAAGGAACACAGCTTCATCGCTGCGAACCAAGTCATCTCGCTGCAGTACGGCATCAACATCTAATTCTGCTGTTTCTATGGCGCGGGCGCGCTCTTCGTCATTTCTGAAGAGAAAACGTCCCTGGAAACCTCCACCCATACAGCGCATAGCGGTAGCTGCCAATACTCCTTCGGGAGCAGCCCCGCTGCCCATGTAAAGATCAACACCCGTATCATCAAGTGCTGTTGCCATTGCAGCAAAAATGTCACCGTCACCTATTAGACGCACGCGTACACCAGCCTTACGTACCGCAGCAATCTTTTCAGCATTGCGGTCACGATCAAGGAAGCACACGGTCAATTCTTCAAGCTTCTTGCCCAGCGCCTTTGCCACAGCAGCGCAGTTTTCTTCTGGGCTTGCGTCAATATCAATGGCATCTGCGGCAGCGGGACCCACGGCAATCTTTTCCATATAAGTATCAGGAGCATAAAGCAGAGCACCACGCGGAGCAAAGGCCAGCACAGCAAGCGAGTTCGGCTGTGAGTAAGCGCACATGTTGGTTCCCTCAACAGGGTCCACTGCGATATCTATCTCTTCTCCGCCTAGGCCGACCTCTTCGCCAATGTAGAGCATCGGAGCTTCGTCGCGTTCCCCTTCTCCTATAACAACACGACCAGAAATGGGCAACTTGTTCAAGGCCTCGCGCATGGCCTCTACCGCTGCACCATCAGCAATCTTCTTCTCTCCCTTGCCAACCCACTGGCCTGCAGCAAGAGCAGCTGCCTCAGTAACAGCAAGCATCTGATTGATTCTAACCTGGTCCATTGCTACCTCTTTCTTTTCATTCTGGTCAGGAAATGACCGTCCGGTCCGTCACTAGACGGTAGTGCATTTAAATATCCCTCTGGCGTTATTGCCTGGGCAAAGTCGTCTGCAACTTCACCACTGGCTAAAGGCTCAACAACAAAGTTCTGACCCTGTTCTGAAACTAGGAAGTTCTGCACTACTATCTGATTCTCTTCTTTAGCAATTGTACACGTTGCATAGAGCAAAGTGCCCCCTGATGTCACAAATTGTGATGACCAGTTAAGCATCTTAGAGCCCAAGTGAGCCAGTTGGGTAATGTCTTCTGGCTGCAATTTCCAGCGCTTGTCAACGGCGCGACGTAAAGTTCCTAGGCCCGAGCAGGGCGCGTCCACTAGTACCGTATCAAAACTAGTCCGCCCCGCCTGTTTCTTTAGATTTTCTGCAGCCGAAACCTTTGTAACGTCAAGTGTCAAATAGTCAATTTCATGCACGCCAAAATTAGCAGCTTCTTTCTGCGCAACCTTAGTCTTGAAATCATACAAGTCAAGACCTTTAATAGTGGCAGGACCCCCCTGCCGTCTTGCGCTGGCAGCAAGAGCAAGGGACTTCATTCCGCGCCCACTACCAACTTCTAGGATATGCTGGTCAGGACGCGCCTGGCACAGAGCAACTACTTGCTGAGCAGCCAAGTCCATTGCCACAAAGGATGCTCGCTGTTCAGGCTTGAGGGTCCAGAATTGTGCTCTGTCCTCAATCAAAAAGGCCCCTTCAACACCAGTAGGCTTCCATCCAATGCCCGCCGCATCCAACTGTGCTATCGACTGCTTTTCTGACTGCAAGAACGGCAAATGAGCAACATAGAGTGGTGCAGGCTCATTATTGACTGCCATAACCCTATTCGCTATCTCTATCCCATACTCGTTCTGCAACAGCTTTGCCAGCCACAAGGGATGTCCTTGCAATCGAGCTGCTGCGGCAATATCACTTTTGGGATCACCGCCGGGAAAAAGGTGTTCGCGCTTCTCGCTCAATCTACGTAAGACAGCGTTCGACAAGCCACCCATATTCCTGGGATTTGCGTTTGAATACGATGATGCAAAGCGCACCAATTCTACGCCCTGATTAACCACAACATATGATTCTGTGCCTTCAAAGAAGAGTTCATAGGCAGCCATCGCCAATGCATCTTTAATGTCTGCAGGAGTCTCTGCAGGACGACTAAGCTCTGTAGCGACAAGTTCGTCCAGAGTCCCCCGTGCAGCAATCGTGCCATAAGCTAAGCGTGTGGCAAAAGCCTTATCGCGCGAAGACACTTTCGCCCGCGACACAGCACTCTGCATAGCCTCTGGGGCAAATGAATCCTTTTCACGCACGCGTCGTACTACCTTGAAAGCAAGGCGCCTAGCTGGACTTAATCCCATGTTAACCCTTCTGATGTTTTTGGAAATCCGTTAAACCAGTCTACTGCCAACATGGCCTTCTTACTATCAGGCTTAACTTCTAACAACTCAATGCAGCCATCAGCACAGCCCAAAAGAACCTGTCGCTTCCCCTGATGTTTGACCAATTTAGCTTTACCCGCAGTACAGCAGTCAGGAGCATCAAAATACTCACGGCATGTCAAAGCAGTAGCTCCTTTACCAACGATTTCTAAGCGCGCAGGAGCGCTCTCGCTGCTGGCTCGCACACGTCGCACAAAATCAGTAACAGTCAACTCTGGTGATAGCGTTAGTTCAGCCTTTTCAATCTTGCCAGCATAAGTAACTTCGTCTTCGTTTTGCACAGTCCACTGAGCACTGTCATCTAACAACTGAGGTATCACTTCGACCAAGAGCTGTCCCCCAAGTTCTGCAAGCTCTACACGCAGCTCTTCAGAAGTCTTCTCAGCAACATCGGTAGCAGCAATCGCACAATAAGGGCCCGTATCTAGACCTTCTTCCATCTGCATAATACTCACACCAGTCTGCAGATCACCTTCAAGAATTGCGCGCTCAATGGGTGCTGCTCCACGCCAACGTGGCAGCAAAGAGGCGTGCACGTTTACGCAGCCATGCTTAGGAATATCCAGTACCTCTGGGGGCAAAATCATTCCGTAGGCAGCAACGATTATCAAATCAGGTCGCAAGTCACGCAGCTGTCCTTGAACTTCTTCATCGCGCAAGCTGGAGGGACGAAATAAGGGTAGTTCACTCTCAATCGCAAGTTGACTAACCGCGGAAGGAAGAACCTTCTTCCCGCGCTTCGAAATGGCATCAGGCCTAGAGTAAACCCCAACTACCTCATGATATACCTCGTGGGAATTCAGTAAAATATGAAGAATCCGCGCAGCAAAATCAGGAGTTCCCATAAAAACAATCCGTGTTTTCTGCATTACAAAAGCAGGACGTTCAATGCGGTCTGAGCTCTCGAGCTCCCGCCCTAAAGTATTGAGCAAACCAACTCCAAAAACACCTAAATCACTCATTTGGACTAAACCTCAATCCCTGGAAAGAAAGTAGTAGGCAGAAACTATTCAGTGCGCAAGTCAAAGTATTCCCTTAGAGCCAATTTCTTGCCGTCCTCATCCAGTCTATCTACAAAAGTAACCCCGTCTAAATGGTCAATCTCATGCTGGAAGACTCGTGCAAGAAAACCTTCAGC
>WQVS01000004.1 GCA_009785705.1 Coriobacteriia bacterium | reverse complement strand
TGTTATCAATAAGCTGCTTGATACCTGTGACAAATTGCTTATTGGGGGTGGAATGGCCTTCACCTTTATCGCCGCAAAGGGTTCAAGCATTGGGAACTCTTTGGTAGAGCTTGACTGGATAGATGAAGCTAAGAAAATGATTGATAAAGCACAGGAAACAGGCTGTAGCCTGCTTCTGCCTATCGACTTGGTAGTTGCTTCAGAGTTTTCAGCAGATGCAACTACCTTCATTGTCGGGCGCGAAGAAATCCCTGATGGCTTTATGGGTCTTGATATAGGTCCTGCAACAAGTGCAATGTTCCAGGCAGAAATAGCCCGAGCAAAAACTCTTTATTGGAATGGTCCCATGGGAGTATTTGAACTAGAGCCCTTTGAATCTGGAACTCGTGAAGTTGCAAAGGCGGTAGCTCGTAACAATCGAGCAGTTTCCATCATTGGTGGCGGTGACAGCGTTGCGGCTCTGAAGAAGTTTGGTTACGAAGATGCAGTAACCTTCATTTCAACAGGCGGAGGCGCATCCATGAAGCTGGTAGAGGGTGCCAACTTGCCAGGCTTGGACGCACTCGACAACAAATAATTTATTCAAACAACTGGGCTGACGCAGACATTGAAGGATGTTTGCGTTAGTCCAGCATCGTGTTTAAGGCAAGCTTTATAGAGAGTAATCTGAAAGGGGTTAGGAATGTCATCACGCAGACCACTTGTCGCGGGCAATTGGAAAATGAATCTTACTGCAGCACAGGGCGTACAGCTAGTTCAAAAGGTTGATGAATTTTGTCGCGATTTGACGGCAGGCACAAGAGAAAATGTCGATGTGGTAGTTGCTCCTCCTTTTACAGCTATTCATAGCGCATCGACAGTGATAGATATTGACAGGATGCAGCTAGGTCTTGGTGCGCAAAATATGCACTGGGAGGATGAGGGCGCGTTTACGGGTGAAATTTCACCCACTATGTTGAGGGCGGCTCGTGTAGGATACGTGATTTTAGGACATAGTGAGCGCCGTGAACATTTCTTTGAGACCGACGAAATGATTAACAAAAAAGTTAAAGCGGCCTTTGAGCGCGGCATTACACCCATTCTTTGCTGCGGCGAAAGCTTAGAAACGCGTGAAGCTGAAGATACTTTAACCTTTATCGAGGGTCAGATTCGTGCGGGGCTTGTAGGAATCAGTGCCGCGACTGCAACTGGTCTTGTTGTCGCTTATGAACCTATTTGGGCGATTGGTACCGGTAGGACTGCTACACCAAAGATGGCTGAAGAGGTTTGTGAGCACATTCGCACCGTTCTAGAGGATATGTTTGGTCCAACCATTAAATCAAATACCCGCATCCTTTATGGCGGTTCAGTTAAGGCTGAAAATGCGGAATTGTTCTTTTCAGAAGAAAATATTGATGGTGCCTTAGTGGGCGGGGCAGCACTTACTGCAGATACCTTCAACCCCATTATTGCAGCTGCTGCAAAAGTGTAGTTTACTAGGCAGTAGCAAGAGATGTATGAGTGTAGATGCAAGCTATTTTAGAGGCTCGGAGACTAGATATAATGACACAGAAGACCAAGGGTCCTGTTGGACTTATTATTATGGATGGTATCGCCTATGGCGCAAGCTGCGACAATCCAGAGGGTAATGCCGTGCTTCATGCGCACACTCCCAATTTGGACAAGTTGTGGTTAACGCAGGCAAACACTATGCTAAGCGCAAGCGGTGAAGCGGTGGGTCTTCCATCAGGTCAAATGGGCAACTCTGAGGTAGGACATCTCAATATAGGTGCTGGGCGCTGTGTTTATCAGGAACTTTCACGCATTGACAGGGCAATTGATGATGGTAGCTTAACAGCCAATACAGTCTTATTGGATGCATTGAACTTTGCGATTGAGAAGGATAAGGCAGTTCATCTGATTGGATTACTGTCAGATGGGGGAGTACATAGTCACCTTTCGCACCTAAAGATGCTGATTAAACTGGCAATCGCACAGGGCGCGCAGGCAGTCTATGTTCATGCACTGCTTGATGGACGTGATGTTTCTCCGACCTCTGGTGTTGACTATCTACATAACCTTCAGTGCTTTGTAGCAGATATGCCACAGGTACACCTAGGGACAATCATGGGACGTTATTTTGGCATGGATCGTGATAGGCGCTGGGATAGGACTCAACGTGCCTTTGAAGCGATTGTCTGCGGAAAAGGCTTAAAGGTTGCTCCTGATGAGGTTGTTAAGGCAGTTGAGGCTAGTTATGCCGCTGGTGTTACTGATGAATTTATTGAACCTCTTATTGTTGATGATTATCAGCCCCTGCAAGATGATGACTCTTTGATAATGTTTAATTTTAGGCCTGATCGCGCACGCCAAATCATGCACAGCTTAGTCGATAGTGAATTCGATGACTTCGAGCGTGCTGCTTTCCCAAAGATTAATGCGGCCTGCTTAACAGAGTACGATGCGAAGCTTGACGCCCCCGTCGCCTTTCCTAAGGCATATGTGCAGGAAACACTTGCTGATGTTATCTCTGATGCAGGTCTGAAGCAAATGCGTATTGCAGAAACAGAGAAGTATGCTCATGTTACCTTCTTCTTTAATGGGGGGATAGAGGAGCCACGTGAGGGAGAATCGCGCTTGCTAGTTCCTTCTCCTAAGGTGGCTACCTATGATTTACAACCAGAGATGAGTGCTTCAGGCATTACAGATCAGCTTATAGTAGCCCTGGACGAAGATGCCGCAGATGTTTATGTGGTCAACTATGCCAATGGAGATATGGTTGGACATACAGGCGTTTTTGATGCTGCCGTTGCTGCAGTAGAAGCAGTGGATCAAGAAATTGGTCGTGCCTGGGAAGCTTTTCAGGAAAAGGGTGGCATGCTAATTGTCACTGCTGACCATGGCAACGCAGAGAAGATGCTAGAGGAGTCTGGCAGTGGTGCTCATACTGCACATACTTTGAATCCTGTTCCTCTTATTATTGCGGGTGCTGAAGCGGATGCTCTTAAAATTGGAGGAACCTTAGCAGACATTGCCCCTACAATCACTTCGATGTTGGGCATAGAGTCGTCCAAAATGTGGACAGGTAGCAATTTGATGGTACACTAGTAAGTTGTAGTTTTTAAGTGTTGCGCTTAAGGGCGTAGTGCTTCGTTAAGGTATTTTCTCTAAAGGAGTTATTGTGGGCATTTTATTGACAGCTTTAGTTGTAGTGTGGGCAATCTCAGGTATTGCTTTGATTGTGTTGGTGCTAATGCACTCAGGCAAAGGTACAGGCCTCTCAGAAGCCTTTAGCGGTATCCAGTCATCAGTAGGGACAGGAATCATCGAAAAGAACCTGACTCGTATGACCATCATTGCGGCGAGTATTTTTGTGTTAACACTAATAGGGATGATGTTAGCCTGGCCAGTCTAAGCATGCTAGCCATCCAATCATTCGCATTGATTTACGAAAGTGGAATAGAGCGAAATCGAAGATAGCGCCCTGCTTCCGTCTTGCAAATCATCTGAATCTCTGGATAGTTGAAGCACTTAGAACCACGTGTGGTACTACTAGTAAATTGAGAGCCCTATTCTGGGCTCTTTTTCATTTTGGGTTATTGAAATGCTAGAGAAAGGTTTTTGATTTTGTCTGGTTTTTGTGGCTTTACAGGGAAACTTGATAGTAGTGCTGATGTGCTGTCTACCATGATGGACAAGGTGAAGCATAGAGGCCCAGATTATAGTCGTACTTATATGGAGGAAAATGCTACAGTTGGACTTTGCGGGCTAGGAGCCGACTATGCAAAAGAAGAGTGTCAAAATCTCTACAGTGAAGATGGGAGACTTATCACTGTTTTTGATGGCGACATCGAAAACTATGCCGAGTTACGTAAAGAACTTGAATTGGCAGGACATCTCTTTGATGACGATTCTGATTTGACTTTAATATCTGTACTTTATCGCGAGCATGGTCGAAGCCTGCCAAAATTTCTTCAGGGATCGTTTGCCCTTGTAGTAATCGATACACAAGAAGGGTCAGTGTTTGCCGCACGAGACCGCTTTGGAGTCAAACCTCTTTATTACAGTGTAAGCGAAGACCGCTTTGTATTTGCTTCAGAAATCAAGAGCCTTTTGGAGTTTACTGAGATTAAACCAACTCTTAACAATTCTGCCTTAGAGCAATACCTATCTTTTCAATACTCTGTCCTAGAAGAGACATTCTTCTCTGGAGTATATCGTCTTATGCCTGCACAGTCTTTGATTTTTAAAGAGGGAAGAGTAGAGACTCAGAGTTACTATTCTTTTGAATTTACCCCAGAGCAGCAAAACTTTGATGATGTGGTTTCGCAAATAGACGATGCTGTCTTAAGAGCAGTTAGGCCTTACAAGAAGCCTGAGCTGAAAATAGGTTCCTTCCTCTCTGCCGGTGTAGATTCTAGCTTCATTGCTGCTACAACAAAACCAAAAGTATGCTTTACCGTAGGATATGACGACTACAATGACAAATCTTACAGTGAAATAGAGTATGCGAAAGAATTGGTAGAACACTTCGATTTGAATCATGAAGTAAAGTACATTTCCCCTGAAGAATACTTTAAGGCTTTGCCTAAGGCTCTCTACTATATGGATGAACCTTTGGCAGACCCTGCTGCTATTGCCTTTTATTTGGGCTGTGAAACAGCTGCACAGCAGGTTAAAATAGCATTTTCTGGAGAAGGGCCTGATGAGTTCTTTGGTGGATATGGTATCTACTCTGAGCCCTTTGCATTGGCGAAGTTGAACTTTATACCTATGTCAATTAGAAGGCTTACCAGCAAAATTTTATCCAAGCTTCCTTTTACTATAAAAGGAATGGGTTACCTTATTCGCGCCGGAAAAACTGTTGAGGAAAGATTTATTGGGAACGCTCACATTTTTAGTGCGGATGAGCGCAGAAAGATTCTGAAGTCTTCTACTAATACATCACCACTTGATTTAACAAGACCCTTCTATGACAGAGCAAGGGCGCTTGATGACTCAACAAAAATGCAGCACATAGATATACACTTTTGGCTGCATGGAGACATCTTGCATCAAGCTGACAGAATGAGTATGGCACATTCGCTGCTCATCAAGACCCCATACCTTAGTCAACAGTTAGCAGATATTGCATCTAAATTGCCTACAGAGTATCGCGTAACACCCACTAAGGACAAAGTTGCTTTCAGAGCAGCTGCTTTGAAGCACTTGCCTGAATCCTTTGCAGAAAGAGAGAAGAAGGCATTTCCCGTACCTCTGAAGAACTGGTTGGCAAAAGAGGAATATCGCAATTATATAGAGAGCTATTTTTACAGTGAGACTGCTGGCAAATTCTTTAATGAGGAAGAATTGGCTAAGCTTTTGCAGCAGCATAAGGAAGGTAAGACTGATAACAGTAGGAAAATTTGGACGATTTTGAACTTCCTTGTATGGCATGAACAATATTTTGAGATAACTTAATGTCATAAGTGCACTTAAGAGCATTTAGGAAGAGATGCTTAGACAAAGTTCAGTAGGTACATCTATATAACAATAATCCCTAACGAGTCTCTAAAAAGAGACTCGTTTCTGTTTAGAAAATTTTTCAAAAAATATTTAACAAAACGCTTGCATGTTACGTAGGGTAATACACTATTCTGTATTGAGTAACGTTACAAAACAGGTAAGCTATAGGAGAAATTATGGCAGCGCATGAACATCAGAACAATAGAGAAATCACCTCTGCATCAAGCAGCAGCAAGCCTTTGCTCACTGTAGGAGAACTTGCTAAAAGAATGAACGTATCTGTTCGCACGATTCAATACTATGACAGAGAGGGACTTCTTGAGCCAAAGATGAAGACAGAAAGCGGTCACAGACTTTACTCTGATGAAGAAGTGGTCAAACTTTATCAAATTCTTTCTTTAAAGGATCTGGGTTTTTCCCTGAAGGATATAAAGTACAAAATATCTAACATGAGAAGCCCACAAGATGTCAGTAAAGTACTGAAAGAACAAATTGGCTCAGTTGAAGAAAAGTTGAGAAAACTTCAAGAGCAGAAACGTATTCTTAAAGCACTTGAAGTAGAGGTACTGAGGGGCAAGAGTGTAAATTTCACGCGATATGCAGCCATAATAACAAGTCTGCAGATGGGTAATGAATTCTATTGGGCGATTGCGCATATGGATGACGAATTGTTAAGTCAGCTTTTTAGTGGAGATGGCAATGATGGCGAAGCTTTTATTGGGTCGGAATGTGCACAGGACCTAATTGATCAGATGGGGAAGCAGAGAGTTCAGGCCTTAGCTTTGCTTGATGAAGGAGTAAGTCCTGATAGCCCTGAAGGGCAAAAATTGGCGCAGGCTTGGTGGGAAACTTGCATGCGCCTAGTCCACGGTGATGTTGCCCTGCTGGGAAGAATGTCATTTGCCATCGAGGAAGCTATGAGCGATCATCCAGAGTTAGGTGCAGTACATGCTCGTTCATTAGAATTTATTGGACCAGCCCTGCAGGCATACTTTGAAAACACGACCAACGAAAAAGTTATTGCAGATGCAGAGAAACTTTTTGCCTATCTGCAAGCAAATGAATCATGAGGAGAGCACGAAAAAATGATTTACCTAAAGAATGTGAGTAAGTCCTTTGGTGAACAAAAGGTTCTGACGAATCTTTCACTAGAGGCTTTAAGTGGAGAAATATTTGGATTACTGGGACCGTCAGGTGCTGGAAAAACAACAATCATTAATATCTTAACGGGGCAACTGAGTGCTGATGCAGGAACACACAATATTGATGTAGACACAAGCGAACTTGGTCTAATGTTGGAGGAGGATGGACTTTATCCTCAACTCAGCTGCATTGAAAACTTGAATATTTTTGCTGACATCTATCGCTTACCACGTGCAAGATCAGCAGAAGTGCTAGAAAGTGTGGGCTTGGGAGACGCTTTAAAGCGTCCTGTATCAGAGCTATCGAAGGGTATGAAACAGAGACTCGCTTTGGCACGTGCTATTATGCACAGGCCAAAAATACTTTTTCTAGATGAACCTACCAGCAATCTTGATCCCAATACGGCGCGAGGAATTCATCAGCTAATTGAAGATCTGCGTGATAGCGGATCAACGATTTTCCTAACAACACACAATATGGAAGAAGCCGTAAAGCTGTGTGACAAGGTTGCCTTACTACATAAAGGCACGATTATTGAACAGGGTGAACCCAAAGAGATATGCAAGCGACATGATTCCATCAAGACAGCGTATGACCTAGAGTCTGTCTTTATAAAGTTGACAGGAGTTCAGAGCCATGAATAATGTTAAAGCAATAATTTATAAGCAGTCCTTAGTATTCTTGAAAGATAAATCATTTTTGATTCAATTCTTTATGTTCCCATTACTTGCCTTCGTTATGACTGAGTTTATTGCAATTCCCGATGATTATATGCCAGATACTCTGTTTGTGGGAATGTTTGCAGCAATGTTTGCAGGAATGATTCTGATTCCCACTACTGCAGGTATTATTGCAGGAGATAAAGAGGGCAAGAGTTTGCGACTAATGATAATGTCTGGAGTCAAACCAGTTCAGTATTTGCTAGGAATCACAACAGTACTACTTGTGTTTGCTGCAGCTACTTCTGCCATCTTTGCAGTGATGATTGGAGCAGAGGGAATTGGTGAAGTTGCACTCTTTTTTCTTGCCATGATTGCAAGCGTGCTGTGTTCAGTATTTCTGGGTGCAAGCTTGGGCATTACTGCAAAAAATGTACAGGCTGCAACATCGATTGCCATACCGCTGTCCATGATGCTAGGAATGGCGCCTATGTTGGGAATGTTTAATGAAACGATTGGGAATATTGCCCAGCCCTTTTACACCATGCAAACATCCAGACTGATAGAAAATCTGTCTGCGAACCCCACAGAACCACTGTTATTTATTGCAGGAAATATCGCGGTATTTGCCATACTATTTTTGGTGCTCTATAAAAGAAGAGGATTGCAGGGACTATAAGCTTCAAGAAAAGTGTTTTTTTGAGCGCATCGATTAGTTACTTGTCAAATCTTAAGAAGCCCTCTACTTATAGGGGGCTTTTAATTTTTGGTACCCCGTATGGGATTCGAACCCACGATCTCCGCCTTGAGAGTTCATAAAATGGGTATTTGTCCACGTTAGTCTGCATTTGCCTACAACATATTACCGCAGGTCAGTAAGCATGTATATGTTAATTGGCGTTTCGATGTGTTTGTTTGCATTGTGGTAGTTCTGTGGTAGTTGATAAAGCCATCAAAAATGATGATGTAGCATCCGTCTGTGGTCAGGTGCAAGTGTTAGGCATCCCAACACATGCCGTGCTTGCAGCTGTCCATAGGTCGGATGCGGTGGGATGGATAAACTACTTCTAATAGGTGGACAATAAGGCACACAGAGCCACCAGAAGCCTCACAATTGATGCCATCTGACACACATGACTAACATGTCACCATCTCTTTCTTTGCTTGCCCTTTGTCTTTGATGTATCCAGTGAGCAAGTGCTTCCTTTGCATGGCTTACTACATGACTGTACATGGTCTGTACCATGTTTACTACATGCCTACACCCAATATTGCTTACCCCTTCCCCTGCTTCAAAGGCTCACAGGTATTAACTCTTTGGGGGTAGCAGTGGTAGTAGTTGATATTACAAGTGAGCCAGTTCTATCTAGTTCGGATGTGCTTGCTAATGACATCAGCTGACATCCTTGGCATGTCATGTATTACATGGGTTGCCAGTGCGATTAGTGTGGCTTGGTGCGCTCTATTTAGATGTGGGGGCGGGGGGAGGGTATATGTTAACTGTGGACATTAGGGGCACGGAACATGCCGTGATAAATTTTCTGCTATTTCTGAGAATCCGTGTGCTGTTTTGGCTATGTGACATCCCGCATCTGTACCCTAGTTTACGAAGGTAAAACGGGCGATAAATAGGTTAACCTACAAAATGTCAAAATAGAACTTGTCTGGGGACAGCACAGTTGTACGGTTTCTTATGTTTACCCAGCTCACAGGCTTATATAGCGTGTCATATACCCGTGTAATGACGTACTGTTTTTGTCAAAATCTGTACCCAGTAGATAATTGAGTTATCTGCTATTTTCTGCTGTGAGATGCATTGATGTCAGCCGATGTCAATGCCCTGTGGGCTTGAAGTACATCTATGTGACATCCACCCTACATGGTTCATAGCACCATTTGGTATGCTTGTACCTGCCGAACTTGAATTAAATAAGGCTCACTATGAGCTGTCTACGAACGCTGAGCAGAAGGACATCTGCTCGCGAATTTGGCGTTTGTAGACCAGTTCAAGTTTGGCGACTAGAGTGGATGTCCTTCTTCCCGTTATCAAACATTAGTTTGATTTAGACATCCTCCTTGTACTCTTATGTGAAAGGGTGTCATCATGTCGAAATTTAACAAAGAAGACTATAAGCGATGGACAAGGATGCGCAATTCTGGCGAACTGCCAAGTGAATCATTCTTGGCGGATTGGGGATGCTTACTGATTCCGCTTGTATTCATGCTCCTAGTGACAGTTCTTGGTCAGTGTAGTGGCACTTCATCACAAGATAGCTCAACAAGTCGAGTAGTAGCAGAGCAGCCAGCAGAAAGACGAGAGCCAACAGCGGCAGAACGAGAGTTGATTATCTCTGAGTACATCAACACACAAATGGCTGATTTTGGCTGGGAAGAAAATGACATATCCTACACTGATGAAGATGGCTTAGTGGAGTTTATTTTTCGCCATCCACACTCAAGTAACGAGGGATTCTTTCTTGATAATCCAGATGCTCAAGCAGGTCTTGACACACTTAGTGAGGATTTGAACACTTCTGTAATGGTGCTCTTCTACACCAATGATGGCTACTTAGTGAGGATTTATGCAAGTGGTGACTTTACGAGACGTACTGGCGGTGGTCATGTTAGAGTCGGTTCTCGACATGAATTTCAGCCACCTAGATGGACTCCTTCACGCCTATGGTCGCAAATGGATATGGTTGTAAGACAGGCTGATGAACACGCTATTAATAACCGCGAGACGTGGCTAGAAAATGAGCGCGCTGAAATAAAGCGTGAGGGTGCAGAAAGAGTAGACTACGAAATCAGTGGCAATAGAACCACAATAACTATTGCTCTTGAAGAAGGATATACGCCTGATGTTGAACTTGATGAAGAGGAATGGTTTGACGCATGGCAAGAGATGGCTGAATATTACACGCTCTTATTGAGGACGGATGTCGAAATAGTCTGGATCGCTCTTGATGGTGTGACGGTGCTCAGTGAAGTGTTTGCAGAGAAGCAGAATTACTATCACAGATGGAGTTCACTTCGTGAATACTCACCAGACCATTCCTCTCCATTTCCCGATTCTGCCTTTTATCGCCACCTCTACATAACCGCTCCAGATGGTCAATCTAGAATAAGAGTGTCATCACCAGAGGCTGCAGAGAATACCGAAAAAAGTGCATCCAATTGGTGGTATATTATTGCGAATGGCATCTTACTTGCTTTGCCTGCAATGCTGATACTTGCTTTTGCAGTAAAAAAGATACGGACAACCATAAAGGAAAAAGCTGTAAGATGCTGGCAGAAACTTCGCTCTAACTATGACAATTGGACTAAGGCTCGACAAGGCAAACCTCGTACACAAAATAGCAAGGTGCAGTCAGCTACCTCTGCCCCCAAAGAGTCTCCAGCAGAAAAGCAGGCACCGCCCAAAGCAAAGCAGAGTTCGCAAGTGTCGCAAAATATCGTGCGAGATAACTGTTGTAGCAATTGCAATACAGCAATCATAGGCGGACAGTTATACTGCTACAAATGTGGTGAAAAGACTTCATAGGATACGTACAGTTATCAGAGTTAACAAGTAAGCTGTGCCTACCTGTGTCAACCTAAAACCTAACTCCCCATAGAACTGGTTTCATAGGAGCAAAGGTTTCAAGCGAGCACAGGTAAGCACAAGGACAACTAGAGTGACAAGAGACCACCACCGCACTCGCTAAACTTGTAGCCTACTAGCAGTTGAGCAGGGTTGCCACCTGTCTTTGGCCTGCGCCGTTTAACTGGTAGACCTGCTCGCTCTAATTCACCTTTGAAGCTATTTGAGTTCAGTGGCTCAAGACCGTTAGCGCGCGCCCACTCTTGGAAGCTATTGAGTAGCACTGTGGTCTTGATTTCACCTTCAGCGTCAACCTCTAGTCGCTCGTCTACAAAGCGTCTAATGGCATCACTTTCAGCTCGGTACTCATCGACTGCTGCCGCTACCGAACTAGGCATGGTAAGCCCCTCTGATTGCAAAGACTGCCAGCCTTCAAGTAGCCAGTTAAGAATTGCTGACTTAGCCACGTTAGTTGAGAACTGCTGCTTCAAGGTAGTGTCTTGTTCAGCTTCGGTAAAATGACGTTCAAAAGGAATCAGTACCATGCGTCTCGATTTGAATAGAGCTGTATCAGAAGCTACAGGTAAATCATTGGTGTTCAAAAAGAGCTTGAACTGTGGCTTGTACTCGAAAGAGTTTTCATGCAAATACCTTGCTTTAATGCTGTCAGATCCAGTCCATTGTTTGAGCTTGGCACTATCAAGGTTCATGCTCTTGGGTGGCTCAGAAACGCTTACAAAGCGCGTACCATCAAGCCTTGCTAAGTCCTCTGTTGCCTTCATGCCACCACCAGTCTTGCGGTTAGTACTTAGCATTTCAGGGTCAGCAGTTGCACCGTATTCACCAAGTGTACCTAGTACAGCCTCTGCTAGAGTACTCTTGCCGTTGCGACTTTTAGCACCGTATAGAATGAACATCTTTTCAAGATTGGTAGAGCCTGCAAGAGCATAGCCAAAGCATTGCTGGAGGCACTTGATAGTATCTTGCTTGCCTTGCATGACCTCATCAATAAACCCTATCCATCTAGGAAAGGTTACTTGTGGGTCATAGGTAACAGGGGCAAGCCTTGTGATTAGGTCGCTTGCTCTGTGCGGTTGTAACTCGCCAGTCTTGAGATTCAGAGTACCGTTTAACACGTTAAGTAGATACGGATCTGCATCAAAGTCTGCAAGAGTAACAGGATATACTCCTGCTGCATCTTTCAAGATGATGTCGCGAGTGTTGCGCCTCTGCCATTTCTTCCAACCTTCACCAAATTGTGCGCGTACATTCTCTGGTATCTGCAAGAGGTAGACGTGCAGGGCATCAGCTAGACGCTTAGTAAGCTCTCCTGCTGCCAATGAACTGCGGTCATGTTTCCAGCGTGTACCATCATAGGTAAACCATGTCTTGCGCTCTGGACAAAACCTTGCCTCATCTTTGAACACATCAGCAAAGAGGTAGCCCCATCCTTGCTCGGTGTTCCTGTAGCGGCTCTCATCTTCTGGGCGCAGAATTGTGAGCTTAGCAAGCAGGGGTTCATCTACGAAGGTTATTTGAGCTGCTACTGCTTCATGGTGGACAGGATAACTATAGATGGACTGTGCTACTCCAAGAGCCTCAAACTCACTAAGAGCAGGTGACAGATTCGCATGGTTGAATCTGATAGCCTCTGCTTCAAGGGCATCAAGACCCCATCCTTTGTTGCGCAGGCTACCTAGATGAGATGCAAGAGTAGTGTTGCGACTACCTTCACCTACACTGTTTTTGGTCTTACGAACATCTAGCTTTCTGCCTTTGATACTGCTTAGACTAGCAAGTTCAAGAACAGTATTGTTAGCTTCTGTTATGGGAACTTCAGCCAGACTAAGACCGTGCATCCACTGATAAGGATTGCCAGAGGGATGTATGCTGGGTGGGGCAACGATGTAACCACCTTCACCCTTGATGTCAACGCTAGCCATGATGCCATTTTTGCACTTAGTAGGCTCGTTACTTCTATAGTAATAGTGAACTCCACCGCTACCGGTAGTGACAGTAGCTGTTTCTGGTAAGGTTGCACTGCTTGCTTCAAGCCAAGTCTTTAATGCTTCTTTGCCATCGTTATCTCGGACATCAATATCGACAACAAAGAGACCGCCTGACACAGCACCACAGGCGATACCGATACCTGCATTGGGTTCTTGTTGCCACCATGATTTAATCAGCTCTGGGTCTTTGGTGGCGTTCTTAAAGCCATTGGGAGCAAGTCTACCTAGTGGAGCTTTGCTATTAGGCTCTAACGGGAATACAGCAAGTCCTTGAGCTGCATATTGAAGTGCTGTAACTAACATAGTATTATTTGAAATGTCCATTATTTTCCTCCGTTGTTTATGAAATCTAGGAGCCAGATTTTTGGAACGCGGTATTGTGCTCCAACCTTGAAATAAGGCAACTGTTCTTCTCTAAACATCTGGCGTATTGTCACAACTGGAACACCTAAGGCCTTGCCAACATCTTTAGTGTCCAGAACATCGGGATAGCCAGCTAACAGAGCGTTGCTAATGCTATTATCTGTATGTGAGCTTTCCTTATTAATTGGCTGGCTTACAACAGCACCCGTTGGCTTGCAGGCGGCGGGTGCGCCGTTTTGACTAAGCATTCACATCGACCTCCTTGAATAACAATGCGGGTTCATCTTCCCACCCAAGAGCTTTAACGAGCTTTTTCACTTGACCAGGATATGCGGCAAGACGTGAGCCTTCTATTTGTGAGATTGAACTCACGTGCATACCCGCCTTTCCGGCTAGAGCAGACATAGATAAGCCCTGCTTTTCTCTTTCTAACGTGATTCTCAACTTCATTTTTTCTTTCCTTCCTGTCGGTTTGGCGTTGACGTACGCCGCTGGTGTTGGTACTCTAGTATGGCAGGTATTTTTACAGTTATTTTTGGTTTACTGTAAATTGCAAAATATTTTAACTAAGGGTAAATATGATTATTGAAGCGATTAATGAGAGCATTATTTTATATAGACCAGCAGCGCAAGGTGATGATGTTTGCACGGCTCAGGATATATTACAGGCTGCTTTGTCAGCCAAGGACGCAAAGGGCATTCTTAGCTTTGTGACTAAAGTACCTTATTCGTTTCTGAGAACGTTTAGAGAAACAAACTTTTGCGTAGATAGCCATGACCTTTCAAGCCAAGTACCTTTTGATGAGCTGTTGCACTTTGACTGGCAGCAAACGGATGAACTATTGCAAAACCTTACACATTGTCTAGCAAGACACTTTTCTGAAATTGAATACTTAGATTATTTTCTTGCAAATAGTGGCGACTTAGGAAAAGTTGCCTCTGTTCCTATAGATGACCCTGTGCACCGAACTCCCGAAAATCTCAAGTTCTCAAAAGAGGTGGACATGAGTGGCAAAGGCTATGCTGTCATTTCAACCTTTAGCATTGTTGAGCTTATTAAACAGGTTAAGTCACTCCTTACAAATATCGCAATCGCCAACAGAGGGGCAACAGGTGAGATGTTTGCGCCCGTAGCAAAGGATGGCGTGATGATAGCTCAACTTGCTTCGTATGGGTTCTGTGCTAATGATAGGGAGTATGAGCTGCCTATACAGAATCCGTCGATTGATGAACTATTTGATAAGAAAACAATCGCTCAACTAGAAAGTCAGTTGGAGGCAGATGGATATGAGCTACAAAACAGTGGTTCCTTGAAGGATACCGACCGTGAAGAGTTGGGCGAGAGTAAGTATTTTGTCGATAAGGGCGGAGTAGAGGTACCTCTATATCCTTCGATTTGTGAAGCAGGAACTATTGCAGCTAACTTAGCAACATCAGTCATGAATTGCAAAACCATTGAATCATTGTTTCCCGTTAGCTTAACAAGAGAAGCCTCATTACGGCATGAGAAAAGCTGCTTCACTCTTTACGCAAACTCTAACCCAATGCAGGAATTGTTTGAAGCGATTGCAAAATGTGCAATTGATGATTTGGTCAAGCTCTGTGTTCACTGCCAGCACCCAATGATTGGACAAGGGAAACATTGCTCTAACTCATGCAAAACAAATGCTAACAATGCAAGGCGCGACAAGGCTTACAGTATGGCTGCATCGGGGAAACTAGCAAGTGAAGCAATTGAGGTTATTGGAGCAGAGTATGCTAAAGCTATAGAGCGTTGGTACAAAGAAGCTAATGAGCTGATAGCCGACACCAGTACCAAATAGGGTGCTGTTCGGAATAGCAAACAAATAACATCGAGGCGCACGAAAGGAGGAATCATGCGCATAAGAGGAAATGGTAGCGTGAAGCAAGTAATGAGCAATGGGAAGCCAGTAAAGAACTCTTGGCAACTTGTCTTGTCATTGGGGAAAGACCCATTGACGGGCAAACGCGTACAGAGATACCGTCCATATAAAGGGAGCCGCAGTAGTGCAGTTCGGGCTCTTGCTGATTGGAGGCGTGAGATTGAATCTGGTCTGAAACTAGATGCAGGTGATACCTTATTTGGTCAGTATGCACGCCAGCAATGGCTTGAGCCGCGAGAGGCTTCTGGCAGATTCGCGCCAGCTACAATCTTGCGAAATAGGCAACTGTTAAATCATTTGCTGCGATACTTAGAGAGCGTGCGAGTGACTGACATAGATGCCACTGTGGTACGAAATCTATATGTTGAACTTGCCCAAGACGATGTAGGACAGTACTCGATTGCAAAAGCTGCTATTGTGCTGAAGCAGATACTCAAGCAGGCAGTCAGCGACGGAATTATCCTGTTTAATCCGTGCGAGCGAGTAGAAAATCCAAAGCAACCTACCTCAGACGTAGGCATGTCACTAGACAAAGCGGGCGTGATTCGACTGACTGAAGCTCTTCTTGATTATGAATCAATGGAGTACCCACTTGCAAAAGCGAGGCAAAGTCGGCTTACTTCTAACATGTCACATGTGGCAGCCATTCGTCTAATCATGGCATCTGGGATTCGCAGATCAGAATGTCTGGCTCTTTCTTGGTCTGATATAGATTTCACCAACTCCACTGTCAAGGTCAGTAAGACATTCTGCAAGACGACAAAAGAGCTGAAGTCTACGAAATCATCCAGTTCGGTCAGACTGATAACAGTTGATGCTGACTCGCTGGAAAGTCTTGATGAATGGAGGCAACGACAAGCTGATTATCTGATTAGTATTGGCATCACGCAAGATAGTGAAACTCCCGTAATAACAAACGAGGTAGGCACACGGTTAAATGGTGATAATCTCGCTCGTTGGTGGCGTTCATTCTGCAAGCGTTATGAGTTCGAAGGTCTACGTATCCACGATTTGAGACATACTCACATTTCGCTACTAATTTCGAGCGGCTTAAATATGAAAGCAGCATCAGTTCGCGCGGGTCATGCTTCTGTAGCTTTCACTATGGATAGGTATGCTCATGCACTGCGAGAGGACGATGAAAAGGCAGCTGCAATCATCGGGAAGTATATGGCACGACCAGTACCCAAAGCAGGGTAATGCACCTCTGAAAAAGAGGGTTTTGAAATGCACTGTGGTAGTTCTGTGGTAGTTAATGACTTTTTGAACTTAAAATGAAACAAGCTAGAAGCTAAACAAGCCTCTGACCTGCGGATTTTTGGTACCCCGTATCGGATTCGAACCGACGATCTCCGCCTTGAGAGGGCGGCGTCCTAAACCGCTAGACTAACGGGGCATTCCTCAAGCATGTTTAAGCATTCAGGATGGCTGGGGTGGAAGGAGTCGAACCCTCACATACGGCACCAGAAGCCGCTGTCCTACCATTAGACGACACCCCAACGTAAGCGTAGCGAGGTGATAATATTTACATTACCAACCGAGCGCAGCGCAACGTAGATAACAATCAATTGCTCATAGCTAAATGCAGGTACAATACTAGAGATTTGCACCATTAGTGTCAATATTATTCTGCAATGATTGCTGTCGGCATAAATTCCATTGCCGAAGGGGGAGGGCACCCCTTACTTCTTCAGTAGCAGGCTCATAATTTCGTGACCATTAGGAATGAGGGAAAGGCCTGTTTGGGCACACTCTGCTTCGCTGAAAGCTTTTGCCCCATTGCTTGTTATGCTATCTCCCCAAATAACGAAAGGAACAGCTCCTTCTTCGTGTCTGTGGGTTTCAACCGAGGTGTAGTGGTCAGGCATTGCCAGTATGCGCAGTCCTGGACCACCGGATTTCTTTGAAAGCCTCTGTGACGAATCAAGCAGTCTTGAGATGACTTCAGTATCAATGAGTTCAATTGCCTCTATTTTGTCTGCAGCATTACCTTGATGGCTCATTTTGTCTGGAGCATCGACATGGATAATTGCAAGGTCAAATTCGTCAGACAGCATCGACTCGATAGCTGCATCAGCTTGAGCGGCAAAATCATTATCCAAATCATCGGTAATTCCCTCAATATCAAGAAAATCGATTCCGAGCAGTGCTGCAAAGCCTTGCATGAGAGTCACTCCACTGCTCATGCATGTGCGCAGGCTCAAGGCTTTCTCAATGGGGATTAAGTCAGGAGAAACTTCACCAGGCAGAAAAGGCCAGGGATTATTCATGTCGGCGCTACAGTTTCCTGGCGAAGAGTCGCTGCCTACCTTTGCGCTTTGCAGTCTATTGGCAGCCGCTTCAATCGTTTCTCGACTAGGGTAGTGGATAGCAGGGTTATAGCCCAATATTGACATACAGGCAACATCAGTCAATACATCCATGCCTTCTGGTATCGTCTGTGCAAGTCCGCAAATACCTTCACCTGCCATTCGATCCAAATTTGGTGAATTGCTTATCTCAAAGGGTGTAAAGTCATTCAGCTGGCTTAGCTTATTATCAGCTGCTCCATCTAGTATTACCACGACGTGTTTCAATGATTTACCCCTTAATCCTGTTACAATTTCATTTGTAGCTAAGTCTCTTGATGTAATAGTATAACAACGTCTATTGACAGTCAGACAGGGTACTGCTTTACTACCTTATGGTGCCTTGCAAGCAAGCTGCCAGTGTATTTGTTAGTGCGATATGTGGCTTCATTACAGCTTTCAGTAAATGTACCCACTTCATAAATGCAAAGGATAGGAAATGACCACTCAATCATTCTTTAAATTACCTTCAGTGCCTGAATTGGCAGAAAATATTGCAGGCCTACTAAATGAATTGCAGGGAACAAAGATATTCTTTGTGTCAGGAGGTCCTTTTGCAGGGAGTCTAGTCGAAGAACTGAGGGCGAAAAACATAGAGGTCGACGTTTTCAGCGAATTTACCGCAAATCCTGTATATGAAGACGTTGCAATAGGTGTTGATAAATTTAAGGAATCGCAGGCAGATTTGATGGTATCTATCGGTGGAGGTAGTGCTATCGACACTGCAAAGAGTATTCGCCTCTTTGCCTCCGCAATTACAGCAGGTCTAGATGATACCTATATCTATGCGGAGTATGAGCCGTCGCCTGTGCCACATTACACTATTCCTACTACAGCAGGAACCGGCAGTGAAGCTACTACCTTTGCTGTTGTTTACTATAAGGGTGACAAGTACTCTATTGATGACCCAACTGCTCTGCCAGAGTATGTTGCACTCGTACCAGAATACTTGCATAACTTGCCTATGTATCACAAGAAAGCAACTTTCTTAGACGCACTTTGTCAGGCGATTGAATCTTACTGGTCAGTAAATTCAACTGACGAGAGCAAGGCTTACGCAAGACATGCAATGACTCTGCTCATGAAGAATTATCAAACCTATCTAGAGACTACAGATGATGAAGCTGCCATGATTGCGCTTGAAGCTGCGCTTTCAGCAGGGCAGGCTATCAACATCTCAAAAACAACTGCGGCACACGCCATGTGCTATATGGTGACAGCACTTTACGGTACAGCCCATGGACATGCTGCTGCACTGTGTTTACCAAAAGTATGGCGCTACATGATTGATAACTTAGATCAATGCAGCGATCCTAGGGGTGTGGACTATCTCCGTCAGGTATTTTCAGATATTAACTCCGAGTTAGGCTTTGACAATAGCGAAGATAGCATTTCGTGGTTTGAAGGACTATTAGTAGAGCTGGATATGTCAGCACCAGACAATGCAAAACCCAGCGACCTTCAAGCTTTGGCGACTTCAGTTAACGCACAAAGATTGGCAAATAATCCTGTCCCTCTGACGGAAGAAATCATCGCAGAGCTGTACAAACAGGCAATTCCTGGCCTGTAGTGAAATGTAAAATTAATGTTTCATCGGGCAGATTGATTTCCCCTGCGTGAAGATTTCATTTACACTTGAATCTGTCTGTTTTATTACAGACAGAAAGAATGGGGAGAGGAACACGTGTGCTAGAACTAAAAAATATTGATAAGAGCTACGGAAGCACAGCTGTGCTTAGTGACATTTCACTGAAGATTCATCCAGGTGAATTAGTGTCAATCCTCGGACCCTCGGGTAGTGGTAAAACAACCTTACTCAATATGGTTTTAGGCTTGACTGACCCTAGCGGCGGACAACTGCTTTTTGAGGGTGAAGATATTACTAGCCTGCCTTACAATAAGCGCGGTTTCAATATTGTATTTCAGGACTATGCGCTATTTCCCAATTTGAATGCACGCGATAACATTCACTACGGATTGCGAAACCTTAAGGATCGCTCTACACCAGAAGAGGTTGATGCGCTAATCCAACTACTGGGACTCTGCGACTATCTTGATAGGGATATAGATGCTCTTTCAGGAGGCCAGAAGCAGCGTGTTGCTCTGGCGAGGACATTGGTAACTAAGCCCAAGATTCTTTTACTTGATGAGCCTCTGTCTGCGCTAGACGGAGTTATCAAAGAGTCAATCAAGGCACGCATTCGCTTGATAGCTCGTGAACTTAACCTTACAACTATCATGGTGACACATGATCCTGAAGAGGCTCTAACTATGTCAGATAAGGTATTGGTGTTAAATGAGGGACTTATTGTTCAGTATTCTTCACCAATTGAAATCTTAAATGAGCCAAAGAGCCCCTTTATTGAAGAGTTCATTATTAGCCAATTGCGCATTAAATATTCCAACATTTCATCACTCTTCGACAAAGGAGAAACTCCACCCATAAGTGCTGCATTGGATTCTATTGCAGAGACATCGCTCGAGGAAACGTCAAATTATGCCTAAAGGCAGAATTGAAGTACGCGTAATATATGCAGCAGTAATCTTATTTTTTGTTGCATTTCTAGGTGTACCCTTAGCGACTCTATTTGTTCGGGCATTCTCTGATGGTGAGACAGCTAACTTTACCTTACTTAATTTCTCGCAGGTTTTCTCGCATCCAGACTTCCTTAGTTCACTGACAAACAGTCTCTTCCTGTCTGCGCTGGCAGCTCTGATTACTACTTCTCTTGCCTTTGTTTTAGCTTGTGCTGTTAATATGGCGAGACTACCACAGTGGCTAGAAAAATTAGTACCGATAGCCATCGCAATCCCGGCGCTCTTTCCGACTATCACTTATGGCTTTGCCATCATTTATACATTTGGTAGACAAGGTTTGATCACAGAAGTTCTTGGCGGTCATCAACTCTTTGAGATTTACGGAGTCAATGGCTTGCTGCTAGGATATGTTATCTATACTCTTCCCATTGCTTACTTACTGATCGACAATGGCTTTCGCTATGTTGATAAGCGCTTCTTCATTGTATCGCGCATCATGGGTGATGGTGGCCTTAAGGCCTTTTTCAAATCAATTTTTATACCTCTTGCTGGTACTCTAGGTGCTGCTTTCGTTCAGGCTTTTGCACTTAGCTTTGCTGATTTTGGAATTCCTGCGGCGGTTGCCGGTAATGTTCAAGTGCTATCCCGCACTCTTTTTGATACCATGCTGGGTGCTGTGCCAAGTTTTGAAATGGGTGCTGTTGTAGCGATTGCCATGCTCTTGCCCTCAATAATGAGTGTACTTATATTGACTTGGCTAGATCGCTTTAACATTAACTACAAAAAGTTTTCACCTATCAGTCTTAGCAAAAGTAGATTTCGAGATGTTAGTCTCAGTATATATACAATCACCTTATTACTCTTAATGCTCTCAATCTTTGCGGTAGTATTCATTATTCCTTTTGTGGCACAGTGGCCTTGGGATCGCAGCTTTTCAGTGGAGCCAATAATTGCGACCTTGACCAATGCGCAATATCAAATAATAGCAACGAATTCAATCATGTTTGCCGCAATCACTGCAGCTGTTGGTACGGTACTAACTTTCTTCGCGGCACTGATTGCAAGACGCGGCAATATGCCAAAGTTTTTCTCAGGATCCATTGACACTTTTGCCATTGCCACTAACTCAATTCCTGGTATGGTTTTGGGTGTAGCATTTCTACTCTTTTTTGTAGATACGCCCCTTCAAAACACTATGGCAATCCTTGTCCTCTGCACTTTGGTGCACCTATTTTCAACTCCTTTTCTTATGTTTTCGGGTGCCTTTTCACGCATGAATAAATCATGGGAATTGACTGCTGAACTAATGGGGGATAGCTGGTTTAAAACCTTGCGCCGTATCATCGTTCCTAATGTGCTTCCTACTGTCTTTGAGGTATTTGGCTACCTCTTTATCTACACGATGGTTACTCTTAGTGGGGTTATTTTCTTAGTGTCTGCACACACTACACTATTTGCTACTCGCATCAATCAGTTGGCATACTTTGCACGCTTTGAGGAAATATTTATCTTATCGCTCATTATCTTTGTGCTAAATCTAAGCATGCGCATCTTAACCAGATACGGTGCACGTAAAGCAACGGCACGACTGCATGGCAGTAAGGTAAAATAGTTCTTTCAAAATAAACAGAGAAATGAGGAATCGGATATATGGATATTGTAAAGAATAGACTACATTCTAAGACGAAGCCTATGGCTTTGCGCTTGGCTATAAGTATGGCTCTTATAGCAGTTTTGGTATTTGCGCTCGGCGGTCTACTTGCCTGCACAAGCGGATCCGCGAGTGACGTTGTAGTAATTGCTACAAACGCTGATGCTGAAGCTGTTGAAGTTATGACCGCTGCTCTAACTGATGCGGGCTTCTCGGGTCAGTTTGTCTTTCAAGAAATGGGAACGGCAGAATTGGGCGGAAGACTTATGGCAGAGGGCACAAGTATTGAAGCAGACATTATCACATTGGCAAGCTTCTACTTGCATAGTTCGCAGAACCGTGATGATACTTTCTTGCCCCTTGACTCCAGCAAAACAACATTGGACGAACTCCCTGACTATATGACTCCAATTCTGGCAATCACTGGGTCGATCTTTGTTAATACAGAACTGATGGAAGAGGATGGTCTGCCTATGCCAACTTCGATCCGTGATCTTGCCGATCCTGTATATGCGGGCAATTTGGCGATTGCTGACATTAACTCATCGAGCACAGCGTGGTTGTTGATTCAGGCGATACTGGACAATTATAGTGAAGAAGAAGCGGCTGAAATTATTCAGGGAATCTATCGTAATGCAGATGCTCACGTACTACCCTCAGGCTCTGGACCTATCAGGTCTGTACGAGCTGGCGAAGTAGCTGTTGGCTTTGGATTGCGACATACCGCCGTCAATGACTATGAGAGTGGTATGCCCATTGACTTTATTGATCCTGCAGAAGGCAATTATAAGCTCATTGAGGCTCTAGCCGTTATTGACAGGGGCGAAGACACGAACCCGCTTGCTCTTGAAATGGCACAACACATTCTTGAAGGTGGGCGTCCCAAATTGCAGGAACACTATCCCATGCAATTATTTGCGGGAGAAGAAATTACTCCTATACATGAAATCGCCAATCAGAGAACTTTCCCCGAACCACTCACTCTAGAATTGTTGGAGCAACATCAAGCGATTGTTGATGGGATTGTACGCTCTGCAAATGACTAGACAATTTGAGCAGAAACACTTTGGCAAGTAAGCTAAGCTAAATACCGTAAGCATTGTTAAAAGAGTTGACCGCATCAAGAAGGAGAACGATTCGTGAAAATTGACTACAAGCTACTAACTCCCGGTCCTTTGACTACAACTGACAGTGTAAAGCAAGAAATGCTAGTCGACCACTGTACTTGGGATGATGACTATAAAAGCATCACACGTGACATTCGCACACAATTGCTGAATGTGGCAGGTGTAGATTCCGACAAGTACACAAGCGTACTAATGCAGGGAAGCGGAACCTTTGGGGTAGAAGCCCTGCTTTCAACTGTTCTTTCTGACGATGACCGTCTATTAGTTGCTACTAATGGTGCTTATGGTTTGCGCATTACAGAAATCGCAGAACGTCACAGACTAAATGTTGTCAGCTATGACGAAGACTTTGCCAACCCTATCTCACCAGAGATTGTGGATTCAATGCTTGCTGCCGACCCCAGCATCACAGTGTTCGCAGTAGTGCACTGTGAGACAACTACAGGACTGATGAATGACATCGAAGCTTTGGGTGCTATTGCCAAAAAGCACAATGTCGATTTCATTGTAGATGCAATGTCTAGCTTTGGTGCAGTTGAAATTGATATGGAAAAATGCGGGATAGATTATTTGGTCAGTAGTGCCAATAAGTGCATTCAGGGTGTCCCTGGCTTCTCCTTTGCAATCATTCGTCGTGACCTGTTAGAGCGCTGCGAAGGTCGCGCACGCACATTAAGCCTTGATCTTTACGATCAGTGGAAAGGTCTTGAGGCTGATGGTAAATGGCGCTACACTTCACCAACGCATGTAGTGTTGGCCTTTGCTCAGGCACTACGTGAACTAGACGCAGAGGGAGGCGTAGCTGCTCGCCAGGCGCGCTACAGTGGCTCTCAGAAGCTATTGGTACGCCGCATGAAGGAGATTGGCTTTGAAGCTTACATCGATGAGGACTTGCATTCGCCTGTAATCACAACCTTCCTTTATCCAGAAGGCCAGACAAAGCCCTTCAACTTTCAGGAAATGTATGACTTCTTAAAGGCTGGTGGCTATGCAATCTATCCAGGCAAACTAACAGAAGTAGACACCTTCCGCATAGGAAACATAGGGGAGATTTACGAGGAAGACATCAACAAGTTGTGTGACCTCTTTGCGGAGTATCTTCAGGACTAAAGCGTCATCAAAAACTGAACTTATTAAAAATGGATGCCTCGAAATAGGCATCCATTTTTCTTTGCAGGAAAAGTACTTCCTGTTATGAGTTCTGCGTGTATCTGAATCTTTAGATTGCTGATGATAGGCGTTCTAAAGCTCTTTCTTTGCCTAGTAGTGCTACTGACTCAAATAGGGGAGGGCTTACCAGAGAGCCTGAAATGGCTACTCGTATTGCCTGGAATACTACTCTTGGCTTCAAATCCAATTTCGATGGTAAGTCCTTGATGGCTGCTTCAATACTGGACAGGCTAAAGTCATCCAGGCCTTCAATGGTTGAGCTTGTTGCTGCTAATACGGCAGCAGTGACCTCAGGATCTTTATCTAATGCCTTTGCACGAGCCTTCTCATCTATTTCAATTTCATCAACAAAGAGAAACTTGGTCATCGGCACAACCTCAGTCATCAGCTTGATGCGCTCCGAGATAAGAGGTGCTAACTCTGTGTACCATTCAGGACGCACCGCTACATCTGCTGAGCTGCTCAAACCTGCTTCCTCTAGCCAGGGAAGCATTGCTTGGACAAACTTCTCTGTATTCATTTCTTGGATGTATATGCTGTTAATGTGCTCCAGCTTTGCTATGTCAAAACGTGCTGGATTTTTTGAGACCCGGTCTAGACTGAACTGGGCTTTCAGCATTTCGGGGGTGATGATGGTAGTTTCTGCATCTAGCGACCATCCTAACAAAGCTAGGCCATTGAGCATTGCATCTGGAAGGAAGCCCATTTCAGCAAATTCTTCGACACCTACTGCACCATGACGCTTTGAAAGCTTCTTGCCATCTTCGCCATAAATCATGGATAAGTGCGCAAAGGCAGGTACAGCACCACCTTTGTCATCGCTAGCAAGTGCCTCAAATATCAATATTTGTTTAGGGGTGTTTGATAGATGGTCGTCCCCTCGAATTATGTGAGTGATACCCATAGTCGCATCATCTACAGTACTGGCGAAGTTGTAAGTAGGTGTACCATCACTGCGCATAAGTACAAGATCGTCAATGGTTTCTATGGGGAATTCTATGTCACCGCGTACCAAATCCTTAACTATCACTGATGTGCGGACTTCTGGTACCTTCAGACGCCATACAAAGGGAAGATCCGCATCAATCCGTGTCTTGACCTCATCATCAGATAGAAAGCGACAGGTGCGGTCATAGCCGCTGCTACCACCAGCAAGGCGTGCAGCATCGCGCTTTGCTGAAAGTTCGCCAGCACTGCAAAAACAACGATAGGCAGCATTGTTTGCAATCATTTTCTCAAGTGCTGGCTGATAGGTACTGCTACGCTGCGTCTGGAAATAAGGACCTGCGTCCCCGGCAATGCTACCATCAAGGCTAGGACCCTCATCCCAGTCAAGCCCGAGCCAGGTCATAGCATCCAGTATCTGCTGTACGTTTTCAGGAGTAGAGCGCTCTGGATCAGTATCATCGATGCGCAAAATGAAGTCGCCACCATGCTTGCGTGCAAACGCCCAATTGTAGATAGCAGTGCGTGCACCACCTAGGTGCAAAGTGCCTGTGGGCGAGGGGGCAAAGCGAACACGTACAGAACTAACCTCTGGCATGGATAAACTCCTTGTAATTTAGGGTGGAAAATTGATTTTTGCAAGGCAACTTATAGTGCAGGACATCCATAAAAGACCTAGCAAAAATTCTCAAAAATACACGCTGTCAAGAATACCATTTAGCGAAGATAAAATTAAGAACACAGTTCAGCATGCGGTAAGGACTTAGTGAGAGCAAATTAACTGCTTCTCTAGGCACTTGCAGCCACTGTTGATGCAGCAATTGATGCGTTCATGATGGAAATCATTATGGCAATTTGTTGCGCAATAACAATGTTTACGATGCCTACTGTTGTGCTATTTGCCGCCGAAGCACTTGAAGCTTGGGTGCATTCTTCTGCATAGACTGATGAAATTACTGCTGCTGCAAAGAGCAGACGTTCCTGAATGCTGAGCGAACGGAAGCCTTTTTGTCCCTTTAGGTATTCTTGCGCCTCAGTGAGGTCACGTATAAGAGTCTCATTATCAACAGGAAGTAGGGAGAGCGTTCCCAGTGCTGGCAAGGTATACTCTTTGTCGAGTCGCATCTTTTCTGCACGTAATGCTTTGTTGAGATCGAACAAGCAGTTCAGCGCATCATCAGTCTTTCCGCCGAGCGCCAGTACTTGCGCCAGATTTTGCACGGTACTGCGACTGCGCCACCTAAATTCTGGCTTAAGTTGTTCATGAAGTTCTTCAATGCGCTCAATTCCAACAGAGGGAATCATGTCTGAAAGCCCCAACATTGAAGAAAAGACAGCATCATCTTGAGCAAGGAACCACAGACGTCCTCTCAAGCCCTCGTGGAAGACTTGTGCCCTGTCAGCAACTTTCTTGAAGTTGTGTCGCTCTGTGTTTGTGGCGACAAGGAAAGCAGATAGAGCCAGCTGGTCAGATGCACGGAATTTTGCATCTCGCAGACGATCATACGCTGTCAGAATGTCTTCAAAGAGTCGTTCCTGACTATCTTGAAGTGAAAGCTTTGCTGCAACGCAGAGAGAGCTGATTCCTATACCGCTTCTAAATATTGAAAACATTCCTGTGTTTGCCTTCATCAATTCAGAGCTTTCTTTTATGGCAGCAGAATCAATAGAGCGATCTTCAAGCGCGTACATTAAAGACATGAGATGGCGAATCTGAGGCCAAGCTGTCCAGGCGAAATCTCTGGTAGAGGATTGGGAATTCTCAACAAACAAGGTAAGTCTTTTAGCAATAGATTCGTTCATGGGCAGTCCTCTCAAGGCAACGATTGTTATTTCTGTGGTTTAGTATCTCATAGTATACTGAGAAGGTTGAAAATACCTCAATTCGTCCGATTTAAACTAAGTAAATATCTGGAAGGAAGCACATGTCAGACACTACCAACACAGCCAACTCACTCAACAATGCAGTTAATAGCTTTTTATTCACCTCTGAGAGCGTGACAGAGGGACATCCTGATAAGATTTGTGACCAAATTTCTGATGCATTACTTGATGAGCTGATTCGCGTTGAAACGAAGCTTGAAGCCGAAGGTCGTGGTGATTTGTCTAGCATGCGCAGTGCCTGTGAGACCTTTGTGACGACAGGGCTAGTCATGGTTGGTGGCGAGATTCGCACCAATGGCTATGTAGACGTGGATAGCATCGTTCGTGGCGTTATTACTGACATCGGTTACACTCACAGTGATTTTGGCTTTGATGCTAAGACCTGTGGTGTGATTAACACTATTCACAACCAAAGTCCTGACATTGCACAGGGTGTTGACCAGAGCTTCGAAGCACAGCGCGGGGATACTGATCCACTGGACTTAATTGGTGCGGGTGACCAGGGCATGATGTTTGGCTATGCCTGCAATGAAACAGCATCACTGATGCCTATGCCGGTATATCTGGCTCACCGCCTGTCAGAACGTCTAACAGCAGTGCGCAAATCGGGTGAGATTGACTACCTGCGCCCTGATGGGAAAACTCAAGTGTCGGTTCGCTATGTAGACGGCAAAGCTATTGCTGTTGAAAAAATATTAATCTCTACCCAGCATGCAGAAGGTGTTGACCTAGAAAATCAACTACGTACTGACCTGATTGAAAAAGTTATTCGTCCCGTATTCGAATCAGAGTCTCTGGCATTTGAGGATGCAGAGATTTACATCAATCCAACAGGTCGCTTTGTTATTGGTGGACCGATGGGGGATAGCGGCCTGACGGGACGCAAGATTATTGTAGACACCTATGGTGGCACAGGACGTCACGGTGGGGGAGCATTCAGTGGTAAAGATTGCACGAAGGTAGATCGTTCTGGCGCCTACGCTGCTCGTTGGGTTGCCAAAAATGTTGTTGCTGCAGGTCTGGCCGACCGTGTTGAAGTGCAACTAGCTTATGCCATTGGTGTAGCAAAACCCTTCAGCATCATGGTGGATACCTTTGGAACTGAAAGGGTTGACCGTGACCTGATTGA
The DNA here is from genome assembly GCA_009785705.1 of Coriobacteriia bacterium. Classification (GTDB taxonomy): domain Bacteria; phylum Actinomycetota; class Coriobacteriia; order WRKU01; family WQUG01; genus WRBW01. Next base: position 1,006 of record WQVS01000004.1, on the reverse strand, counting down.
AAAGGCAATCCTGGAAGTATTTGACTTGCGTCCAGGCGCTATTATGCGCGACCTTGATTTGTTAAAGCCTATTTTCCGCAAAACAGCAGCCTACGGCCACTTCGGCCGTGAAGACCAGGGCTTTACCTGGGAACAAACTAATCGCGTAGACGAACTGCGTGCTGCTGCCGGACTTTAATCTTGTCCATGCAACAACCCAAAGCAATAATTTTTGACATGGATGGTGTTATCTTTAACACCGAAGTGATTGCGCGCAGATTATGGCGTGAGGTGTTCATAGAGTATGGCTACGAATTTAGTGATGAAACTTATAAAAGACTCATTGGACTTCCTATGCACGCTAGCTATCAACTCTTGACTGAAATCTATGGGAAAGGTTTACCTATAGAGGAAATGGCCAAGAAACAAGATACCCTATGGCAGAAGACAACTTCAGGCAAAAAAACGGAGTTAAAATCTGGGGTATTTGAGATTCTAGATTTCTTGAAATCGCACGAAGTTCCCTGTGCTGTAGGCTCTTCAACCTATCATGATGAGGTTGAGGAAAGACTTAAAATAAATGGTCTGCGTGACTATTTTGACGTCGTTGTAGGTGGAGACTATGTAGAGCATGCAAAGCCTGCTCCTGACATATTTCTTAAGTGTGCTGAATACCTAAATGTGCAGCCTGCCGATTGTCTCGTGATAGAAGACTCAAAAAATGGATTAATCGCTGCAAATGCAGCAGGTATTCCAGCGGTAATGATTCCCGATCTTATTCCTGCAGATGAAGTAGATGATTTAGAATTTGTGATGTACGTATCTTTGCGCGAATTGGAAGAACTCTTGTCGAGTACAATCATTTAAGCGTAATGGTAGAAAGCTGCAAATTCGATTTATTAGATTTGACTTGCACTGCTTAAAATCGACGTCCTGTGTACCCACAAGTCATTCTGCAGATTGAAGCCATTCAAGTTGCATTTCATTCCAGTGAGCTGCTTGTTCATCCCACCATTGTGTTACTTCA
>WQVS01000003.1 GCA_009785705.1 Coriobacteriia bacterium | reverse complement strand
ACAACAGTTGCCAGCCAATCTTCTATCCCAAAAAAGTTTGCGGTGCTATAGGCAATCGCACCAGAGATAAATGCCAGAAGCAGAAGTGTCATCTTGGCATTTTTTGTGACTTGTATAGTTAAGTCATTAGCCGGCTTATTGGACATGGATGTACTCCCCTGCCTTAGCCTTATTCAGGGAAGTCTGCCAGGAAGAAATTAACTGTCCTTTGAAGTTCTGCAGTGTCTCCAGGGCAGCCCTCGGCGCAGAAAGTAATATGTCCGACCTTTCTGTCACGCACGTTTTTGTCCTTGCCGTATAAGTGCAGGTTTCCGTTGGCGAATTCTGGTCTCTGCCATTGTTCTAAGGTGTAGTCGACATGTTGCCCCAAGAGGTTTACCATCACAGCAGGACGAACTATTTCTGGCTCAATCAAAGGCAGACCGCAAATCGCGCGTACATGTTGTTCAAATTGTGAAACGTTGCAAGCGTCTATAGTTAGATGACCTGAGTTATGAGGTCGTGGTGCCATCTCATTAATCAATAGCTCATCGCCAACAACGAACATCTCTATAGCTAAAGTACCCACTAGATCGAGTTGCTCAATAAAATCTCGTGCTAGTTCATGGGCCTTTGCATCAAGTTCGTCCGATATGTCTGCAGGGATACTGGTCAAATGCAGTATTCCATTTGCATGATCATTTTCAAAAACAGGAAAAGTCTTGACTTCACCCTTTGTGCTGCGAACCGCAATAACTGAAATTTCCTTATCGAAGGGTACAAAGCCTTCTAGAATGCACTTTGCATTCTGAATCACCTCAAGAGCTTCTGGCAAATCGGCTTCTGACTTTAGCCTCCACTGACCTTTTCCGTCATAACCACCACTCACAGTCTTTAAAATCGACGGATAAGCAATATCTACAAGTGCTGCGCGCAGCTTTGCTTCATCACTCACATCAGCGAAGGGAGCTGTCCCAAAGCCGCACTGAACAGCAGAGGTCTTCTCTCTTAAACGATTTTGCGTAATCTCTAAAGGTCGATGTCCCTGTGGCAAATAGCCAAAGTCTGCCTCGACTACTTCCTTGATTGCTGCATAGGGAATATTTTCAAATTCATAGGTAACTACATCAGAGACTGTCAGCAATTCTTCCAATGCAACCTTATCGTCATAGGCAGCATTGATTTCAATGTCAGCAATTTGAGCTGTAGGTGAATCAATGCCTGGCTCCAATACAGCAACCTTATAACCCATCTGGCGAGCAGAGAGAGCCATCATGCGCCCCAATTGGCCACCACCAATGATGCCAATAGTTGTTCCAGATGCAGAGGGAAGAATTATTTTAGTCATTCAAGTCGCTACTTTCTAGTACGGTATCGGTCATATTTTTGCGATAAGTCTCAAGTTTTTGGGAAATCTCATTGTTGGTGGTGCTAAGAATTGATGCTGCAAGTAATCCAGCATTCTTTGCGCCCGCTGTGCCAATGGCTACTGTTGCTACGGGAATACCGCCGGGCATTTGCGCAATAGAGAGTAGAGAATCCATTCCGTTCAGGGCTTTTGATTGTACAGGAACGCCTATAACGGGCAGAGTTGTCTTAGAGGCAACCATGCCAGGCAGATGGGCTGCTCCCCCAGCCCCTGCAATAATGACCTTAAGACCACGGTCGCGGGCACTCTTGCTGTATTCAAACATTAGGTCAGGGGTTCTGTGCGCAGACACAACCTGAGCCTCATAAGAGATTTCTAATTCTTCTAATATATTGATGGCCTCTTGCATTGTGGGCAAGTCTGACTTGCTGCCCATAATGACCCCCACAAGTGGAGTATCGGATACGGCAAAGTTGCGCTTCATAGTCCTCCCTCAATCAAAGTAACAAGTATAGCTTAAGAACTACTCAAATCCTCGTCATTGGTTTCGCTTCTGCTTTCACTACTGATATCTGCGAAAGTCACCTCGAGTTCCGTCCATTCTCTTTCCTTCTTTGGCTTTTGTTTAGGTCTTTGTTTGGGCGGCTTAGGCTCTTGTTCTTGCCCGGCGGCTTGTTTGGACTCTTTCTTCTGGGCAGCTTCTATTTTTTGTGCCTCTTGAGCCCTCTTAGCCTCTCTGCTTGCCTGGCGGACATCTTCAACAGTGTCCTGTCTCATTTCTTCAATTTCCTCTGCAGAAGGTAAGACAAAGGTTCTTTCGCATGATTGTCCGTAGGTTTTAGCAGGCTTGCGCAAAGTTTCTCGAGCCTTTTCTCGGTAAACGAGCACCTCTTCAAGCTTGTCCGCATTCAAGTGTATCGAATTTTCAAAAGGATTTGCGTCATATTTGCGCGCCTCACGAACCGTTGGTAAAGGTCTATCTGAAGAAGATTCCAGCGCAGATTTAACCAAAAATTGAAAGAGATAGAAAAAATCTCCCACATCCCTACCGGCCCGCTGGGCAAATCCTGGTAGAGAAATAGTGTCTACCATCGATAATAAAATTTCTAGCCTTTCAGAGACCTCTTTGAGCTGCCAATGCTCTGCGGTGCCTTTAGCTCGCTCGATTTTATCAACAGCCATATCTACCTCACAGAAGGCATCAACAAGCTGTATTATTTGACGGCTATAAAATGGATTTCTCATAGAGTCATTTTACCATTTTGCTTTAGTTACAAGACCTAAGGAACAGCCCACAACAGAGTCTGACCTTGGGTTTTATAAGACGGAAATATCAGCATCAGCTAGCGTGACAATTTGCTCACGATGAAGCAGTGATGAATATTGGGCGAGCGTTCAAAGTCTGCAGGAACTGTTTGTTTGCTAATGTTTTCTAGACTCACTCTCGCTTTTTCGAGTGCTTTCAAATCAGGTGTAAAGTTGCGTAAGTTAGTAGAGAACACTATTTCCCCATCATGGCGCAATAAACGCGTTAAACTAATTAGTAGTTCTACGTGGTCACGCTGAACGTCCCAAGTTCGCTTTCCCATTTTTGCAGAATTGGAGAAAGTCGGAACATCTACAAAGATAAGGTCATAGCTGGGCTTACGTAAGGCGCGCTGTTCGGCTACCCAACGCAGTACGTCGACCTTTTCAAAGGAAAGCTCAAGATTCCGGTGCTTGCCTGTCATGAAGTCATTAAGTTGCATGTTACGCTTTGCCCACTCAATATAGGTACTGGATAAATCAAGAGTTTTAACACTGCGTGCGCCACCATCTGCCATGTATACACTGGCTGTACCTGTGTAGGCAAAGAGGTTCAGGCAGTCACGTCCTTGTGCCTTTTCACGCAACAAGTTGCGAACCTTGCGGTGGTCTAAGAAAATGCCTGTGTCGAGCCTTGAGGCTAGGTCGATTTCGAATTGTAAGTTACCTTCTTCGATTAAGCGCACACCAGATGATTTGGGAGTAACAGAATCGCTACCAGCACTCCCTCCTTGATTCTTGTCTTGTTGTTTGTATTGGGAGCCACCCTTAGCCTGTTTGCGTTGCTTTAGAAATGCATCTTTGGATTGTAGGTCAAATTCTGCTGGTGCAATACGCAAAACCTCTGCAAGCCTTGCGTGTGCTAAGTTCTCATCTATTCCCTTAGGGGCTTTATACTCTGCAACATGAATCCAGCTTTTCCCTGCGTCTCTTGTATTTTCTGCACCCTGATACAGATCAATCGCAACATTGAAGTCAGGTAAATCAGCATCGTAGACACGATAGCAACTTACATCACTGCGCTTAGCCCACTTTCTCCGATGTTTTGCCATCTTCGCTAAGCGATTGGCAAAAGGTGTGACATCTACCTGACTATTCATTTCGCTAGAGTCTTTGTCCTTCTTATCTGAAGCACTATCCACATCTACATCAGAGGCACTCAACGGTTTATGCTGGTACTCAGATCTCCAGACACGGATATCGGATTCGATAGGACCGTTCATTGCTTTAATGCGCTTAAACGGGGCTCGTCCAACAGCTTTGCTTATATAGGTTTCAGACAGACCATCTGGTGAAATAACAGCAACACTGCTAGAGCCTTGCTCTACAAGCAGCTTAATGTAGTGCGCTAGTTCTGCATATACTGCGGGAAGTTGTGCTTCTGATGACAGGCGCTGTCCATAGGGAGGATTGGTTATAAGGAAGTTCTCTCCTCCCCCACTTGCTGCCAGACTTTCGCAATCATCTGGCGATAGTTGACCTTTGAAATTGATAAATTTTGATAAGTTGCTACGCTTTGCACTTTCAACTGCTGCCTGCAGAGATCGTGCATCACTATCACTTGCTGTAATTGCTGGCCGTCTAAGTTGTGACAAGGCTTCAGCACCAGCAGTAGCACGTTCATCGGCTTCATCAAGCAGGCTAAACCAAGCATCTTCATCATATCCGAGCCAGCCACTAAAGCCCCAGTAATCACGCAGGAGCCCAGGAGCCCTGTCAGAAGCAATGTGGGCAGCTTCAATAGCAATCGTTCCTGAACCACAGAAGGGATCAAATAATTTTGCTGTAGAATTCTCTATTTCCGCATGTTCCCGATCTAAGGCTGAAGCCTCTTCACTGATATTGTCTTCGACACTGGTATCAATGCCTTTACCCCAATAGTCGTCCCACCCAGCAGCAAGCAACATAGCAGCAGCAAGATTTTCCTTTAAAGGGGCCTTAATGGCGCGACTTTCTATACGATACCCGCGACGATGCAAGGGCTCCCCACTTAGGTCAAGAGCAATGGTGGCTTTATCACCACGTAAGTTGATGTTTATAAGTACATCAGGACGCTCTCGTTGAATACTGGGTCGTTGTTCGCCTGTATTTTTACTGCGAATGCGGTCAACAATAGCATCTTTTGAACGGACTGCGATAAATTGGCTATTGCGCAGATTATCATTGCGTCCGTAAGCATCAATTGCAAAAGTGCCATCTATTGCGATGTGTCGTTCCCAGGTAATCTTATACAGACTGCCATAAAGCGTGTCTGAATCCTTGGCAGGAACACGGTCGAGGATCAGCAGCACGCGACTAGCCGTGCGCAACCATAAGCAAGCCCGCATCCCATCTTCAATGCTGCCAAAAAAGGCAACTCCATTACTTAAGGGACGTACTCGTCCAGCGCCCAAAGCGCGCAATTCGTCGGCAAGTAGACCCTCAAGTCCCCGCCCGCAAGTTGCAAAGTATTCATAAGTATTAGTATTTGTTTTCATGCATTCTAGTTTAGCGGATGCCGAGCAATCAGGAAGGGCAATTCACTCTTTGCGACTAGGCAAAAGAAACAGGATGAATAAAAACAAAATTAAAAACAGGCACCCTTAAATAGAGTGCCTGTTTTATTGAAGCACTTACTTAGGGAAATCTTTACAGAAATTCATTAACAATGGGATGTTGCCCCATTGCTCCTTGAATAGCTCCCAATATAGCGTTAATCAGGGTTAATGCTAGCCCGATTGAGGATAGAACTATTCCTATAATTGCCATCGTTTTTCCAGAAGACTTAAGTCCTCTTATGCTTAAGACAAGCCCTGTGATTGCAGTTGGTAATCCTAGAAAGGGAAGTACCCATGTCAGCATGCTAATAATTCCCAAGACTAGACCAGCAGTTGCTAGCCCCTTATTGTCCTTGACAGGGGGATATGGCATTGGCGGGTGCGGTTGATATTGTTGAGCGGGCTGTTCGTATTGTGCCTGCGGTGGTGTGACAGGATTAGCGGGAGCAGCTACAGAGCTACCGCAACTAGTGCAAAATTGAGCTTGGCTCTGTATGGGTGCACCACATTTTTGACAGTTCATAACATTTCCTCCTTAAGGTCTGCGAGATACATTTCATTCCTACTTATCGATTGCAAAATTTTACCTAACCTATTTCAAATCAACGGCGGCAAAGCAATTTTGTTATTTACTTAGCTTAACTGCTTGTGTCAGTGTTGCTTTCTTTTGAGGTGAGAGCAGGCTTGACTACTCTGTAAACGACAACTGCTAGCGCTGCACCGACTAGTGGGGCCAAAATAAATACCCACAAATCTGTTAGCGCTGACCCTCCTGAAAAGAGTGCCGGAGCAATACTTCGTGCAGGATTTACCGATGTTCCTGTAAGAGGAATTCCTACAATATGCACAAAGGTTAAGCTAAGACCAATAACAATCCCTGCGACAGAGCCTTTTGATTTATCATCAGTCACTGCAAGAATCACTAGTACAAAGATAAAGGTAAGGATGACCTCTATAAGCAAGGCACCACCAATGCCGCCAGCACCTGCAGTGAGGTTTGAACCTAGGTTTCCCGTGTGGTCAATACCAGAGAAAGAAACCATAAGAAAAAGTAGGCCTGCACCAATGATTGCGCCACCGATTTGCGAAACCACATATCCGCAAAAGTCTGAAAAGCGGATACGTTTATCTAGCAGGGCTGCCAGTGACACAGCGGGATTTATGTGACAGCCAGATATACTGCCAATAACATAGGCCATCGCCACGATAGACAGGCCGAAAGCAAGCGCCACTGCCAAATGTCCCCCTGGAGTAGCAGCTCCTAGAAATACAGCACTACCACAGCCCATAAATACTAGAACCATCGTACCAATAGCTTCAGATATATATTTCTTCAACGATTCACCTAACACAATACACCTCATCTTTGCCTAAATCTGCTTTCAGCACAAAAGAGCCACGCATCAAGCGCGGCTCTTTTAAATCCTTTATTTGCAATGCGCGTTACCGCTAGCGCTTAGCGTCTGCGAGGGCGTCTTTCGTCCCCGTCTCCGCTGTCACGGTTTGGACGTCCTCCGCCACGTGGTCCTCGGTTATCGCGAGCTCTGTTGCCTCCGTCGCGTCTGCCACCTGATGGACGATCTCCGCCACTTTTTCCACTACTTGGAGGGGCATCTGGCTTATCGAGACGATCTAGTGACACCTTACCTCGGTCATCGATTTCAAGGATCTCTACCTTGACCTCATCGCCTACTTCTAGCACGTCTTCGACCTTGTCGATGCGTCCGTTAGCGATGCGTGAAATGTGCAGTAATCCGTCCTTGCCAGGTAGCAACTCTACAAAGGCACCAAAGGCCTGAATTGCTACTACGCGACCTGTGTAGACCTCGCCTACTTCTGGATCCTTTACAATGGCATTGATTCGACGACAGGCTTCTTCGCCACCCAAGTCTTTACTGGCAACAAAGATTGTTCCGTCCTCTTGAATGTCAATATTTGCACCCGTTTCTTCTTGTAGGGCACGAATGACTTTGCCACCGCTACCAATGACGTCACGAATCTTGTCCACTGGAATCTTGATAGTGATAATGCGCGGGGCATGCTCTGACATTTCCTCACGAGGAGTTTCAATGGCTTCAAGCATCTTGCTCAAAATATGCGCACGACCTACCTTTGCCTGACTAATCGCTTGAGTCAAAATATCCAAGGATAGACCCTTTGCCTTGTTGTCCATCTGCAAGGCGGTAATACCATTTGGTGTACCAGCAACCTTGAAGTCCATGTCACCCAAAAAGTCCTCAAGACCCTGAATGTCAGAGAGAATCGCCATACGATCGCCCTCTTTAATAAGTCCCATCGCAATACCAGAAACAGGGGCAGCAATCGGCACACCTGCATCCATTAGGGCTAAGGTTGAACCACAAACAGCACCCATCGATGATGAGCCGTTTGATTCCAGAACCTCTGACACGATGCGAATCGCGTAAGGGAAAGTTTCCTCATCGGGCAGGACAGGAACAATAGCCTTTTCAGCTAGAGCACCATGACCAATATCACGACGCTTCGGTCCGCGCATAAAGCCCGTTTCACCCGTGCTGTATGGCGGGAAATTGTAGTGATGAATGTAGCGCTTTGTTTCTTCTGGATCAATAGTGTCAAGGCGTTGGCCTTCTGACAGCATTCCCAAAGCAGCAATGGAAAGCACTTGGGTCTGACCACGCGTGAATAAGCCATCACCATGACTGCGAGGCAGGAAGCCTGCAACACAGTCTACCTGACGAATTTCGTTAGTTGCACGACCGTCAGCACGTTCACCATCGTCTAGCACCATAGCGCGCATGGTAGCCTTCTCTAGAGACTTCAAAGCACCCTTGATGTACTTGGCGTTTTCTTCGATTTCTTCTTCGCTAAAGAGTCCCATTAGTTCATCTTTAACAGCCGCAACGCCATCCATGCGAGCATGCTTGTCAGGATTGCGTAGAGCAGCATCCATCTTTGCTCGACCCTCTGCTTCCACACGAGGAGCAATCCACTCGGGTGCCGCATCAATAGGGAACTCTAGCGCCGTAGGTGCCAAAGCAGCAATAAAGCGCTCTTGCACAGCACAGAATTCAGCTATAACCTCTTGCGCAAACATCAAGGCATCTAGCATGTCCTTTTCAGTGACTTCATCAGCCTCTGCTTCAATCATATAGACAGCATCTTTAGAGCCACCTACTATAAGGTCAAGATCACTATCTGCAGCCTCTTCAAAAGTGGGGTTAACCATGAATTCGCCGTCAGCATCGCGACAGATACGCACACCAGCTAAAGGTCCCTCAAAAGGAATGCCTGCTGCAAGCAGCGCTGCACTAGCTCCCATGATAGAGATTACATCTGGTTGGTGCACTTGGTCTGCTGAGAGGACTGTAGCAATAATCTGTACTTCATTGCGGAATCCATCAGCGAAAGCTGAACGAATCGGTCTATCAATCATGCGTGCTGTTAGCGTAGCTTTTTCGCTTGCACGACCTTCACGCTTAATATAGCCACCAGGAATCTTGCCTGCTGCATACATGCGCTCTTCAAAGTCTACTGTTAGCGGGAAAAAGTCAAAATCCTTTGCCTCTTTGCTCGCTGTGGCGGTTACCAATACAACGGTGTCGCCCTGACGTACTAGTACGGCTCCACCCGCCTGCCTGGCAAGCTCTCCTGTTTCCAGGGTATATTCTTTACCAAACAGTTCAAAAGTCTCGACTATCTTAGTCAAAATATTTCTCCTACCTCTTCTACTTCCAGGCTGAACCCCCGTTCAACCCTCTTATTAAAAGAGGGAGTACATCCAATGGACGCACTCCCCCATCTTACCCTCTGATGCCTAGCTTAGCTATTAGCTCACGATATCCCTCGATGTCGCGAGTCTTCACATAGTTCAGCAGTCTTTTGCGCTGACCTACCAGCTTCAAAAGTCCACGACGAGTGTGATGGTCATGCTTGTGAGTCTTCAGGTGTTCTGTCAAATCCTTGATGCGTTGTGTCAACAGCGCAATCTGAACCTCTGCAGAACCAGAATCGTTTCCGTCTTTACCGTATTCAGCAATAATTGCTGCCTTAACGTCCTTTGTTAAAGGCATAATACACCTATCTCTCTGCCTGTCAGTAGACACGCCTCAAAGGCAAGTTTCTAACAAGCTAATCCGCCCATGACTGTGCAAAGCATTGGTGACACGCAAAAGCAAAGTCAAGGGTAACTAAAATAACTCACCTATTATACACCAAATTTTCCCAAACCTTCACTCCACTTTATGCTTACGTTTCCTACATGCATCTTCCTTAACAATTAGTGTGCTTGGAGGATATAATGAATTGTCTATGTAAACCTGTACGAAAACATGCGAAAGGGAAAGGAATGACAAACGTAAAGGGATTCGTGAAAGCACCCATTGTTCTTGCAGCATGCGTGCTTGTCAATCTAACTATACAGATTCTGTACGTATGGAGTCTTCTTAGAGTAGATTTGGCAAATTATTGGCACTGGTCACCTCAACAGGCTGGATTGCCTTTTACTCTTGTACTTGTGTTCTTTGCAACAGGAGCCCTTATTGGCGGCAGACTGCAAGATAAGTTTGGACCCAGATGGGTAGCTGCTGCTGGTGGTCTTATGGTTGGTGCAGGACTGATTCTCTCGGGCATTATTACGGGTGCCCTTGGAAATGGCCCCACTGCTACAGGTAACTACAACTATTTTGAGGGGTTGGGTTATCTTCCTGTTATGGGTAGTCCCATAGGCATTGCTCTTTCTTTTGGCGTTTTGACTGGTCTCGGTATCGGGTTTGGTTACGGAAGCGTGCTGCCTGCAGCTCTTAAGTGGTACCATCCCAGCAAAAAAGGGTTAATAGGTGGTCTGGTTTTAGGCGGATTTGCTCTAGCATCAGTTATCTATGCTCCAATCACCATGTGGCTTCTCAGTAGAGATGGTGGCTCTATCGAAAGCACCTTCCTCTTTTTGGGTATTGGTGTAGCCATTATTGCTTTTATCATGGCACAGTTTGTCAAGAATCCACCAGAGGGTTACAGTGCTCCTGAGCCAAAAAATTTGGCTGGTGCTGCCTTTACTGAGGCTCCTTTGGACTTTGACTATAAACAGATGGTTAAGACACCTGTCTTCTATCTTATGTTTGCCACCTTTGCCCTGGTAGCCTCAATCGGTCTTATGATGATTGGGAATATCAGAAACATCACTGAACTACAACTGGCTGGATATGAGGGAGTCAGTATTCTTGGCATTGGTATCGTTGTATTTCTGATTAGCTTTGTAGCAGTTATTAATACCTTAGGAAGAATCGCCGGAGGAAGTCTTTCAGACAAGATTGGGCGCACCAATACGCTTCTCATAGCGATTGCCTTTCAGGCGGCAACCATGCTTGGCTTTTACTTCTTTACCAGTACACCTCTTCTTATCTTAGGCTTCGCGCTTATCGGTGCTTGCTTCGGTGTATTTTTGACTATGTTCCCCGCTTTAACAGGTGACCAGTTTGGTCTTAAGAACTATGGCTTCAACTATGGCATTATGTACATGGCCTATGCTGTTGCAGCTTTAATTGCACCTGTCCTTGCAGACAACCTATATGCCCTTACAGGTAACTTCTTGCTTACCTATCTTATCTGCGCAGGCATGATGGTAGTTGCGGCTGGACTTGTTTTTGCCCTAAAAAGAGCACTCAAGAAAAGAAATCTTGAGCTAGCTGAAATGCGTGAAAGCGGCGCAAAGTAAAGAGTAAAACCCAACTGAATACTTAAGATTCGGTTCATTTACAAGGGTGAGTAGACTTACAAATCTGCTCACCCTTGTTCAATTTCATCAATGCTTTGGACTATTGCTCTCAATAGAGGTGCTCATCAAGTCATGTACCTTAATGGTCTTCCTCCTAAAAATACGATTTAAGTTATACTGTATTGAGAAATTTTCGACGGAGACAAATCTTGAATGAAGGGAAATAAAGATGAAAATGAAAAGATATATCCTAATATTAGCAATAGTGCTTGCTGGCGCATTTCTACTTGTTGGCTGTGGCGGCAGCGATGATATTTATGGCACATGGCTCAGAGATAGCGACTCAGAAACTACCTATACCTTCAATGAAGATGGTACGGGTGCCTTTGATATTGGATTTGCTGTTCTAGATTTTGACTGGACTGCAGATTCAGATGCCATTACCATTGTCAATGAAGATCAAAACGTAAATGACACCTTAGAATTTTCAGTAGACGGTGACACTCTCACTTTAACTAATTCATCAGGTGATTCAGAAACTTACACAAAAGTGGAATAAATACAGTCCCTGTTATTGCTATGCAATTAGGAAAGTTCTTAAAGTGAACAGATTTCGCATCTGTTCACTTTTTTAATTGTTTATGTTCCAGTTGTTTAACCTAGTTCCTTTTAGCATTATTTTCATAAATAGACCGAGTGGACAATCTGCCCACTCGGTCTATTGGATAAATTATTTAACTCTTATCTGCTGACTATTAGTCACTTACCTATTGTCTAGGGGAATAACAATCCAGGCTATTAGATAGGCTATAAATATTGGTCCTGAAGGCAGTAGCATCAGAAGCACCACAGCAACACGTATCAATGTTGGATCAACATTAAAGTACTCCGCGATACCTCCGCAAATGCCGGCAATCATACGATTCTTGCGAGAACGCATGAGTCGAGTACCTGCAATAGGCAATGATGGCGAAAAGCCCATTGGCTTTCCTGTTTCTGAACCGCGCGAACTCAAAGCTATGCGTATGATAAAGAATCCAACTAAGATTAGAACTGCTGGCCAAAACGCACGGGAAGCAAAGGCTAAGACAGCCTGGACGGGTGCCCAGAAGGGTCCCAATACCATAGGAGCAAGTATCAGTGCCCCTATAATAACCAGAGCAGCACCTATGATGATTAAAAAGCTGCTCCCTGCAGACCTGCCCCTTAGGGTATCTGGATGATTTCTAGGGAAATGGCTCTCCCCCTGCTTGTCTGTATCTTGATTATATTCAGTCATAAGCCTAAGTCCTTTCCTTCACTATCTAGGTGTTCCAAGGCTATTTCCAACCTCAGTGCCAATATTGAATAAATCCATGCCTCTGTAACTGCCTATTTCTGCCAGAGTGACAAAAGGCTCTATTAGCGGAGCTTCCCCAATCCACATTGAACTAGCAACAGCCAGTAAGGTCAGTATTGAAATCAGGTAAGCTAACACGCTAAACCATTCAGTTTTAAGACCATGTGAAAGTATCGCAAGTCCCGCAATCACCAACAGTAGTGGCCAATAAGACAGCATTGCAGGCCAAGAGGACCATGCCACATAACCGAGGGAGTTCCCCAGAAATACGATACCTACAGTTACAGTAAAGAGCCCCTCCATGAAGCGCGACGGTGAGAAGCTTCCATTGCGTTTAGGGTTGGGCGAATCGCTTGCTGGCGAAAATGCTAAGGCTAGACCACCAAAGATTATTAGTACAGGCCAAAAGCGCCAGAAAGAATAGCCGCCAAAGATGTTCTCTAGGGCAGGCACAACTCCTGAAAGCATGTCAAGAAATATCAAAGTTCCCAAAGAAACTAAGACAACACCAAACCAAATGCCCCACTTGTTAACCTTTGACCAAGGTGATACCTGTGGATAATACCCGCCCTTAAAGGAGTCTTTAGTGGCCTTAGCGGTATCTGTAGCAGCCCTGGCAGTATCTGTTGCAGTATCTACAGCTTCTTGAAATGGGCTTTTGTTATCTGTTGCTGATGATGAAGCAGTGCCACTGTCAGCGCTCTGTTGCGCTCCCTCTTTAAAGGTGCCACCAAAAACTTCTGTAGTTTCACCATCGACCTTAACAGAGCCTATCCCACTTGCTTCTGGGAATTCAGTTGTTGCCTGTTTCTCATTGGAATTGCTCATATTCTATCCCTCTCGTCCGCATAAGAGTAATAGTGTAACAATGTTTTGTTACACTGTCAAATAATTGGGAATCAGCTTCTTGAGTACTGAATAGAAATTAGTTACACGACAGAGTAAAGGGCTAGATTCTCTCAGGCTATAGATTCTCTTAGGCTATCTAGCAATTCTTTTGAGCCGCCCACTATGATGTGCTCTATGTTGTTTAGGTGGTCTACTTTGCCCACTTTTTTACCCTTTTGGTTGTAGATGCCTATCTTTGCTCCTACATAACGCTTGAAATCGAAGTTGAAGATCTGAACTGAATCGTAGCCTTTTTCACTTAGCCATGCTTCGATTTGTTCTGCGCTTACCCAGGATTCATTGTTGTAGGAGACGACAAGGGTCTCTGCTTTTAGGTCTTTAATGACCCTATGCAGTGAATCTGCCATTTGAGGCTTTTTATTAAAGGCACTTTTTGTCTCATCGTCACGCGCGTCTATGCGCTTGCAGGCTTTCCCATAGTGCTCTGGAGCATCCCAGCGCACTAAGGTTTCCCAAATGTGATAGTTCGTGAAGTAACGATGCTGATTGTAGGGTGGATCTAAATAGGCAATGTCAAAGGGTTCCAATTGCCCTGCAAGCTCTAGAGCGTCTCCCCTAATAGCAGAGCCAGCTCCTTCAATTAATTCAGGAATGCGCAATTCAAGGTCATTATAAGAGCGCTGGGCATACTCTTTCAAGTATGCCATCTGAATACCTGCTGTAGAGTCCACTCTGTCTGCTGCAAGCATGAGAGATGTTAGCAGCACAGGATAGGTTGGGTGATCTTTGTAGTCTTCTTCGATAGCATCACGAATCGCATCTACGCGTATACCGTTTTTTACTTGAAAATACTGCGAGTCTTCACAAAAGGTTTTTGTGAAATAGCCACGCTTTCCTGGAAGTGCAGAGAGTTCTTGCAAAATAGCATCTATCTCTTCCAGATTAACCTGACTCGCATCAGTGGCAATATAGCACTGAGCCAAGATTTCGGAATAGCTGGCAATGTCACAAGCAGTAACCTGCAAACCCTTGCGCTTGAACTCTTGCGCAACGCGCGTTGTGCCTGAAAAAAGGTCAAGCGCAGTGCGTGCACCCTGACTATGGGCTACTGACGCAATATTTCCCAATACAGGAATTAAGAGACGCTTTGAGCCGAGATATTTAATCAAGAAAGCATCTCTCTGTCTGCTTGGCTCTTTAAGTATTCCACTGTTGACATAAATTTAGCTACTACGCAGAATGTAAATTAGCTTAGTCTGCGCGAACCAGGTGAATCTATAGGGGTTCCTTCAGCACACTGAACGCAGTCAGCAGGGTCCCATGATTCTACTTTCATGGCAAGCAGCGGGAAATAGTCATCATCAAAGGCACGGTCTCCCCCACGGTCAATAATGGACGCGACTCCTGCTACTGTTGCTCCTGCAGCTTCAACAATGTCTACAACTTCTTGAACACTGCCACCAGTAGTCACTACATCTTCGACAATCAGTACGCGTGCATCGGCTGGAATGTGAAAAGCACGACGCAGCACCATAGTGCCTTCTTGCCTTTCACTAAAAATGAAGCGGGTGTTAAGCGCCTGTGCGACAGCAAAGCCAATAATAATACCTCCGACTGCTGGCGCAATCACCAAATCAGGTCTTACGTCTTCTGGTAGACGTGCAACCATTTCTTGGGCTAGGTCGGTAGTCAAGGCTGGATATTCAAGTACACGAGCACATTGCACATAAGTGTCACTATGTAGTCCGCTCGTAAGCTGAAAGTGACCTGTGCGAATCGCACCAGAATCTGTTAAGACGTCCAGAATCTCTTTGTCGTTCATGTGTGAACTCCTTCAATTTCTTCAGCGATTGCCCTAAAGGCCTCTTTCCTATCAGCTGCCTCAGTAATGGGGCGGCCAATTACTAAATGACTTGCTCCAGAAGCACAAGCTTTTGCAGGAGTCATAATGCGACTTTGGTCTCCTGCTTCAGCACCCACGGGACGTACACCTGGGGTCACAATGTAGGCACCACTACCCAGAATAGAGCGAGCCATGCTTGCCTCATGGGGAGAGCAAACAATCCCATCTGTGCAAGCCTCTTTCGATAATCGAATAAGGCGCTCTACCTGATTTTCTGCAGTGTCTGATACACCGATACTCTCTAGGGTATCATCAGTCATAGAAGTCAGTACTGTAACAGCAACGACCTTCGGCACAGATACCGAAGCATCTTCAGCACCTTTGCGCGCCCCCAACATTGCAGATGCCATCATTGCACGACCACCACCTGCATGCACCGTAATCAGGTCGACTCCTAATCGCACCAAAGCAGCACTGGCATTCTCAACCTGATTGGGTATATCGTGCAGCTTTAGGTCAAGAAAGACTTTAAAGCCTCTATCTTTCATCTGCTTAATGATGCTAGGACCAGTCTGATAAAAGAGGGTCATGCCCACCTTTACCCAAACGGCTTCTCCTTGAAGTTCATCTGCCCACTGCAGAGCTTCTTCTAAAGATCCGTCCAGGGCGACAATAATCTGATTGCGGGAATTATTTAAATCTTGCACAGAATCCTACGCTCCTGTCTCTGATGAAGGAGTACTCATGCCACTGCTCCAATAAGCTCTGTCACGTCACTAACACCCTCTTCAGCACAGAAAGCTTCCAGTTCATGAACAATGCGCTCCACTGCCAGAGGGTCACCGAAGTTTGCTGTACCTATTGCTACGACACTGGCACCAGCTAGAAGGAATTCTGCGACATCAAGACCTGAACGTGCTCCACCCATACCGATAATGGGAACTTTAACCGCACGTGCCACTTCCACAACCATACGCAAAGCAACAGGCTTAATCGCGGGTCCCGAAAGGCCTGCAAACTGTCTGTCAAAAATGAAGCTGCGCTTACGTGCATCAATGGCAGTTCCTAGCAAGGTATTTATAAGTGAAATGCTGTCTGCGCCAGCTTCCTCAACGCTACGGGCAATGTCTGCAATATTTCCCACATTGGGGGACAACTTCACTGCC
Organism: Coriobacteriia bacterium; assembly: GCA_009785705.1. Classification (GTDB taxonomy): domain Bacteria; phylum Actinomycetota; class Coriobacteriia; order WRKU01; family WQUG01; genus WRBW01. The sequence goes on along the minus strand of WQVS01000003.1, from coordinate 13,073 downwards.
ATAGGGCGACTTGTTTTTTCACGACAAAGCTTTGTGACCTCTGCCGCACCTTCACAAGTAGCGCCAAAAACATGACCGCCTTCACTAACGTTAGGGCAGCTAATATTTACTTCATATCCTGCAATGCCAGGCTCACCTTCAAGGCGCTCAATTACTGCAGCATAGTCACGGGCACTGTGTCCGCAGATATTCACCATCACAGGCAATTCTGGCACATGAGCACGCAGCCAGGCTAAATCTTTTTCAATAAAGGTCTCAACACCGGGATTTTGCAGACCAATCGAGTTCAACATGCCAGAGCTTACTTCTTTCATGCGAATACCTGCATTGCCCGCCCAGGGAATCAGGGAAACGCCTTTTGTAGTGAGCATGCCCAGGCTATTAAGGTCGACAAAGTCTGCCATCTGAAGTCCCGAACCATAGGTACCCGAAGCAACCGTCAGTGGGTTTTTCAGGCGAAGTTCGCCTAGCGTCGTTGCAGTATTTACCTTAGTGGACACGTGCACTTTTTGCTTCATCCCACAGCACCTCCTTTGAATTAAAGATAGGTCCATGACAGCACACGCCTCTGGGCCCCTTGCTTGTAGGGATAACGCAGGTCAAGCAAGCCCCTATCCCGCAAGCCATCATGCGCTCTAGACTTACGTAGGCTTCAAGGCCTGCAGCTTCGCACAAAGCAGCGCAGGCTATTTGCATGGGTTCTGGTCCGCAGATATAAGCAATATCAAAGTCATTGTCAGCATCTTCAAGCAGTTCCTGTAAAGGGCCTGTGACAAAACCCTTATGTCCCTTGCTGCCATCGTCAGTAGCAAGCGCGTGCTTATGACAGGTCGTCTCGAAAAGGTCAGCAGCAACGAGCAAATCAGAATTGCGACCTCCCTGTACCATGGTCACCTCACAGCCTGCATCAACCAATTCTTGCGCCAACATAGCCAGCGGAGCAGAGCCAATGCCCCCACCAACCAGCAGTGCAGACTTAGTGTCCTCTGGTACAGGCCAACGATTACCCAAAGGCCCAAAGATGCCCAAAGCTGTACCAGCAGGCATAGCTGATAGGCGACGTGTTCCTTCACCCATTAGTTGATAGCGCAGTTCCAGCAATGGTCCGTAACTGCCATCACCGTACTCCCCTGCTTCGTGCACACGATACGCAGAGATGGGTCTGGGCAAGACGAGGTCGGGTTGACGTAGGTTCAGTTCAATAAACTGGCCTGGCTGGACTAGCTCTGCCAATTCTGATGCATCCAGTATAAGAGCATAGGTATCGGGCGCGACTGCCGAATTTTCGACAATACGCGCCTCACATACAACTTTCTTTTGTTTACTTGCTTGCTGCAAAGAGTCTTTACACATCTTTCATAAAGTCCTGCATCGCAGTGATTCCCATGGCGTCCACATCTGCGGCTTCAATGGCTTGCACCATCGCGTGCGCAGTAGCTAAGTTAGTCATATTAGGAATACGACTTTGTACCGCCATTGAGCGTATCCAGTAACCATCTCCGCGCGATTCCTCACCGTGTGGAGTATTGATAACTAGTGCAACTTCACCATTTTTCATGTGATCCAAGATATTGGGGCGACCTTCGCTCTTTTTGCGTGTACGGGTCACAGGCAGTCCTGCTGCTGTTAGCACTTTTTCAGTACCACTAGTCGCCATAAGTTCAAAGCCCATGTTATGCAGGTCACGAGCAAGAGGTACCACATCGCGCTTATCGCGGTCACTCACTGAGATAAAGGCAGCCTTTGGTGCATCTGAATCTGCCGGTAAAGCCTTAGGTGCAACAGGTAGCGAATAGTCAATCGCCAGCTGTGCTTTTGCATAGGCGAGCGGGAAGCTATCTCCTACGCCCATAACTTCACCTGTTGCCTTCATTTCTGGCCCCAGAACCGAATCTGTTCCTTCAAAGCGCTCGAAAGGTATAACGGCTTCCTTCACAAAGTAGCGTTTATGCTCACGATTTAGGATTGAGTCATCGGGCAAATCAATATCTGCCAGCTTCTCTCCAGCCATGACGCGTGCAGCGATTTGTGCCATTGGCACCTCAGTCGCCTTAGATACAAAGGGTACTGTACGGCTTGCACGTGGGTTTACTTCGATGATGTAAAGTTCGCCATCCTTAACAGCAAACTGCACATTCATGAGTCCCTTCACATTCAGGCGCAAGGCAAGCTTCTTCGTGGCCTCGCGAATCTCATCAATAATCGGATCAGCCAGAGTAAAGGGCGGCATACAAGAAGCACTGTCTCCACTGTGAATGCCAGCCTCCTCAATATGTTCCAGAATGCCACCGATGTATACGGTCTCGCCATCAGCAATCGCGTCAACATCAACTTCTACAGCACTTTCTAAGAAGCTGTCCAGCAGTACAGGATGCTCACCAGAAATCTTTGCTGCCTTGGTCATGAACTCTTCCAGATAGTCTTCGCTGTAAGCAATGACCATACCGCGACCACCTAGTACGTAAGACGGTCTCACCAATAGCGGATAACCAACTTTTGCTGCAACCTCACGAGCCTCTTCCAGGGTCGTTGCTGTACCAGCAGCGGGATAGCGCAAGCCCAGCTCATCAAGCACCGCAGAGAAACGCTCACGGTCTTCAGCTAAGTCGATAGCTTCGGGGGAAGTTCCCATGATGGGTACTCCAGCCTCTTCCAGTGCATTGGCTAGCTTAAGCGGAGTCTGACCACCAAAGGTCACAACTACACCAGACACCTTCTCACGTTCTACGATGTCCATAACATCTTCGAAGGTTAGCGGCTCAAAGTACAGTCTGTCAGAAGTATCAGGGTCAGTTGATACAGTCTCTGGGTTACAGTTCACCATAACTGTTTCGTAGCCTGCGTCACGCAGCGCGTAGGCACCATGTACACAGCAGTAATCAAACTCAATACCCTGTCCAATGCGGTTAGGTCCAGCACCCAAAATCATGGCACGTGGCTTTTCTGCATCCACAACTTCACACTCTTCATCGTAGGTTTTGTAGCAGTAGTTCTTATCTGTAGGGAATTCCCCTGCAGTAGAATCAACCTTCTTGAATACAGGCAACACATCTAATTCTTTGCGCTTTGCACGAACCTCTGCCTCTGTGACTGTTCTTGCTTCACCACATTCACATTCAGTGCAAAGTTGAGAGAGCAACCATGCAATCTGCTCGTCAGATAATCCAACTTTTTTCGCAAGCACAAAATCATCGCTCGTCAAGTTTTCCAACTTGCGACCACGCAGTCCATTTTCAACCTCAACCTGCTTTGCTATTTCGCCCACAAAGTAAGGGTCAAAGGTTGAGATTTCTGCTACCTCTGCTGGATCCATTCCAGCACGCAGTGCTTCTGCAACCACAAAGACGCGGTCATAGGTGCGTTGCGAAAGTTTCGCTCTGAGCTGACTAGGATTGTAGTTGTCTTTACCGTCTGCACCCAGACCTGCACGACCTGATTCGAGAGAGCGCATGCACTTATTAAGTGCTTCAGACAGGCTGCGACCCAACGACATAGCCTCTCCCACACTCTTCATGCGTGTAGTCAAAGTCTCATCGCTGCCTTCAAACTTCTCAAATACAAAACGGGGAACCTTGCAGGCAATGTAGTCAATGCTGGGCTCAAAGTAAGCAGGAGTAGTAGCTCCACCAGGAAGAGCAGTCATTGCGTTGTCGATTTCGTCTAGGGTATAACCAACAGCCAGTTTCGCGGAAACTTGAGCAATCGGATAACCCGTAGCCTTTGATGCCAGTGCTGATGAGCGCGATACACGCGGATTCATCTCAATGACTACCATGCGTCCTGTCTTAGGGTGAATCGCAAACTGTACGTTTGAACCACCGTACTTGATGCCTACTTCAGCTAATACCTTGATGGAGGCATCATGCATAATCTGATATTCACGATCAGTCAAAGTTAAGGCAGGGGCAATAGTGATGGAGTCTCCTGTATGAACACCCATCGGGTCAATGTTCTCGATGCTGCAAATCACGATGGCGTTGCCCACAGAGTCGCGAACAACTTCCATTTCAAGCTCTTTCCAGCCGATAATGCTCTCTTCTACCAATACGGTAGAAGCTGGAGACAATTCAATACCGTAAGATACAGCGGCTACCAGTTCTTCTTGGTTAAAGGCAATGCCTCCCCCAGCACCACCTAGAGTAAAGCTGGGTCTAATAACTAGTGGGAAGCCTGCTTCTTTAGCAAATTCACTTGCCTCTTCAACAGAGTGAACGTACTTGCTCAAGGGAGCATCCAAGCCAATCGCCATCATTGCGTCAGCAAATAGCTTGCGGTCTTCTGCTTTCTTAATAGAATCAATGGTAGTTCCAATGATTTCTACACCATGCTTTTCAAAAATACCCTGCTCTGCTGCCGCAACCGCACAATTCAGCGCAGTCTGACCGCCTAGAGTAGGCAGTACAGCGTCGATATTTTCTTCAATGATAATCTTTTCAACAAAGGCAGGTGTAATCGGCTCAATATAGGTACGGTCTGCCATGCCATGGTCAGTCATAATGGTCGCAGGATTGCTGTTCAGCAGAACAACTCTAAAGCCTTCTTCACGCAAGACCTTACAAGCCTGGGCACCAGAATAATCAAATTCGCAAGCCTGACCAATAACGATCGGTCCTGACCCAATAACAAGAATAGTGTTTATATCAGTTCTGCGCGGCATTAAGGCACCACCATCACTGGAACAGGTGCGTCAAGAAGTACCGCACGTGAAGTCGAGCCCAAGATAAAGGTTCTGAAACTGGAGCGTCCTCCGCCGCCAATAATCATACCCGTTGCATCACTTTGCTTAATCTCTGCAACAATCTCTTCGTGCTTGCTGTCACCTACACGCACGACAATTTCTGTTTCTACGCCATGCTCTGCAAGCATGCCAGCAAAAGCTGAGAGACGGAATTCATATTCTTTAATCTGTTCAGAGTAGTCAGCAACAGTTTCACCCTTCTTAGAGTGAATAACATGCAGCAAACGAACAGTACCCACAGCGTCTGCGTCAAAGTGTGTGCACTGAAGAACTGCACGCGCACTTGATGAGCTGAAATCAACAGGAACTATCAGTCTCTTTGCCCAGTCATGCGAAAGTTTTTCTGCATTGTCTACAGCATTAAGAATGTCATCACGCAACAGTAGAGTTGGCGTCTTTTGACCCCAGGTTACTGCAGCCGAGACAGAACCCTCAAACAGTCTTTGCATATTACTCTTTGCAGTAGTACCCATAACGATTACATCTGCTTTTTCTTGCTCAGCAACACGAACAATATCATGAGAGCGATTTCCTGTCTCAACACGACTCACAGTCTCCATGCCAGCTGCACGCAGAGGAGCACCCATGTCGTCAAGACGACGGTAGGTTGAATCGATGCTTTTTGAAATAACAGGCATCTCTAGTCCAGAAGTATCAAGAACATGCAACAAAACACATTTAACAATCCCGCGTGCCTGCGCACCCTTCACAAAATCGATAAGTTGCGGAGCATAGGAATCAAAGTCGGTTGCTAATAGTAAGGTTCTTTTCATGGTTTACCCCTCTTTCTGAATCTGGTCTGCAGATAGCAAATCTCTCAATTCAAGTGAATCAAACAAGGTAGCTTCTATACCTTTTGCAGGAACTGCAAATCCTTCAACGGTTTGGTCGTTAAGGTTTATGTGGGTAATCTCTACTCCTTCGACATCGTCAAAGTTAAGATCATATCCGTGATGTTGTCTCGTGATGTAAAGCTTGCCTGTACGTAGATCCTTTACGGGAATATTACTTGCATGATGTCCCAGTGGAAGCTTTGTAAGCTTGGCACCTAAATCGCGTGCCAGAAGTTCTGCCTCAATCAGTGCGGGTGTAACAGATGCGGCTTTTGCGGCATCTACAAGTGCCTCTTTGCTCATTTCTTCTGTAGTAACAACAGCACCTACAGGACCATTGTCGCGCACATGCCTTGTCAGCTTACGTGTATCAATCTGGTCAATAGCAACAATGCCTTTGTCAGCCAGATACTTAGGGAGGCTGGTTTCGCTACTCCAGTTTGAAGGCTCATCACAAATCATGCGGCCAACAACTGCTGCCGGCTTTGCTGTATCGCTGCTTATGTCGTTACTGTTTACACCATAGTTGCCAATTTCAGGCATGGTGAAAACCAATACCTGTCCCTGCGCGCCAGGATGAGTAATAATCTCTAGATAACCCATCATTGAAGTATTAAAGGTCAATTCTCCGCTTGCAGTACCCTTTGCACCACAGGCTCTTCCTTCCAAAATCAATCCTGTTGATGTTGCCAACCAGGCCCTGTCTTTCATGTTCGCTTTTTCGCTCATACGCACTCCCCGTCTATAATGTCTCCGTTAAGTAATACCAACTTTCCGTCAACCAGGACCTCTGTCGCACAACCTTTAAGCGTGTGCCCCAAAAATGCTGAGTTTTTACCTTTTCCAACGAGCCAATCCTTAGATACTGTAATCTCTTTTTCTGGGTCAATAATAGTGATATCTGCGATTGAGCCTTCCGCGATAGTGACCGGCTCGAGGTTCATAACACGTCTTGGTCCATGAGCCATTCGGTCAACTAAGGTTGCCCAATCCATCTTATCCTTAGAGATAAAGTGAGTAAACATGAGGGGAACAGCAGTCTCAAGCCCTGTTGTTCCAAAGTTTGCTAACTCAAATTCAAGCTCCTTTTCTTGCGGAGCATGCGGGGCATGATCTGTTGCAACAGCGTCAATCGTGCCATCCAGTAGACCTTCAATAAGTGCGTCTTGGTCTTGTGTAGATCTTAAGGGAGGATTCATCTTCATATTGGTGTCATAGGTCTTATCTAGTGCATCTTCGTTTAGGACAAGATGGTGAGGTGTTACCTCTGCACTTATGCGAACATCTCCTGCAGCCTTTGCTGCACGAATAAGTTCAACGCTTTCCTTCGCTGAAACATGTGCGATATGCAGGCGTGTGCCTGTTAAGCGAGCAAGCTCAATGTCACGATGCAAAGCAAGTGCTTCTGACAGTGAAGCTTGACCTGCTACACCCAGTCGTGTCGCCACAAGTCCTTCATGGACCACTCCGCCATCTACGAGACTCTCGTCTTCACAGTGGGCAACAATCAGAGCGTCAAATACCTTCGCGTATTCCATAGCGCGGCGCATTAGTTGCGGGTTTTGTATTCCCATGCCATCATCGCTGAAGGCAATCGCACCTGCTTTGTGCATATCGTTCATTTCTGCAAGCTGCTTGCCCTTTAGGCCTACGGTGATGGCCCCCATTTGGTATACCTTTACCGCAGCGACCTCTTTGGCCTTATCGGTAACAAACTTCAACGTTGCGCCTTCATCGACAACAGGGTTTGTATTTGCCATAGCGGCTACGGCAGTAAATCCACCGTGTGCTGCTGCACGTGTGCCACTGGCAACATCTTCACGGTATTCAAAGCCTGGTTCGCGTAGGTGAACATGCATATCCACGAGCCCCGGCATAAGAACTTTTCCGCTCAAATCAATCGTTTTGGTATCACTGTCAGCATGCGTACAGCCTTCTGGACAAACACAACTTATTTTTCCATCTTTTACCAGCACATCAGCAACACCATCTAAGTTGGTAGCTGGATCTACAACATGTGCTCCCTTTAGTAGTATAGTGGGCAGTGGGCTACTCACTTGCCTCACCTCCTAGCATCATATACATAATCGCCATACGTGTGGCAACGCCTGCATTTACTTGGTCGAGGATGTATGCACGTGGATCTGCGATAACATCCGCTGAAATCTCTACACCGCGATTCATAGGTCCAGGGTGCAAGATAATGGCATCTTTTTTCATAAGGGTGTCCGCACGATTCTTGTTCAGCCCGTAGAGCGAAGCGTATTCCCGAATACTGGGAACACTAAGGCCTTCTGCACGTTCACCCTGAATACGCAGCAAGCACACTACGTCTAGTTCTGGCAGTATTGCGTCAAAGTCATAAGCAACTTCTGCACCCAGTTCTTCAGGTACTACGGGCTGATAGGCTGGAGGAGCAACAAAGACCACTCGTGCACCTAGACGCTTTAATGCAGGTGCCAGTGAACCAGCAACACGACTGTGAACAATGTCACCCACAATACCTACTGTTAGACCTTCGATACGACCCAGCTTCTCTTGGATAGTAAAGAGGTCAAGTAAAGTCTGTGTTGGATGCTCATTGATGCCGTCCCCGCCATTAACGATGTGAGCATCCATATGCTGCGTCAACACATAAGGGGTACCTGCATACTTGTGGCGCACAATAACCATGTCTACCTTCATAGCATCAAAGGTTTGTGCAGTATCAATAAGTGATTCGCCTTTTGTTGTTGCAGAAGCCGACGCTGAGAAGTTCAAACTGTCAGCAGAGAGGCGCTTTTGCGCAAGTTCAAAAGAACCACGGGTTCTGGTCGAAGGTTCTAGGAACAGGTTAACAATAGTGCGCCCACGCAATGTTGGTAGTTTTTTAATAGGACGATCATTAATCTCTTTAAAGGTCTTAGCATTTTCTAGTACGGCATATATCTCATCATTGCTTAAATCTTCAATATTTAGCAGATGCTTAGTCTTTAGCATTGTTGACATGTTTGCTATTCCCCTCCTGTACTTTCTGCTCCGGGCGCTGCAGCGCCAACCGACAATTCGTCATTCATGATATCTACTCCAGTTTGACCATCTACCTCTTCTACGCGGACGCGGACGCGTTCCGTGCGTGATGAAGGTACATTTTTCCCTACATAATCTGCTCTGATGGGAAGCTCACGATGTCCGCGGTCTACTAATACTGCTAGTTGAATTGCCTTTGGTCTACCAAAATCCATAACCGCGTCCATAGCAGCGCGAATAGTGCGCCCCGTAAACAAAACATCATCTATCAATACGATTGTTTTATCTGATACGTCAAAAGGAATGTCTGTGCGGTGCAAGACGGGAGAAAGCTTTGTAGCAACATCATCACGATACAGTGATATGTCAAGAGTTCCTACTGGAACAGACTTTCCTTCTATCCTTGTGATGTTTTCTGCAATCTTTGCAGCGAAGTTATTTCCGTGGGTCACGATTCCCACTAGAGCTACGTTGTCAGAACCCCCATTTGCTTCCAGAATCTCATGCGTGATTCGCATAAGTGATCTTGCTACATCGTCAGATGTCATAACCGTTGTTTTAACGACATCCGTAGCAGAATTTGACGCATTAGCAATCATCTAGTGCTCCTCTCGACTGTCTGCACACATAGGTGCAAAAACAGAAAAATCGCCCAGACCTAGAGGCAAGGGCAACTACAGGATACGCCGACTGATGTGTGTTCATGCACACTATGTTGTGCGTCTGCGCTTATGTGGGAGTCCTTACCAGCCTCACAGGACTAGATTAAAGGTCACTATCTACAATACCACAGGAAAAACTTCCATGGCGAAAAAAATGAAAGAAATTAATGTCAAGACCGTGTAACATCTTTCGGGGCAGGGTAAGATGCCCTTGAGGTCAATGCATTAAAATGACCCCTCTTAAGTAATCGACCAAGATACTAAAAGAGAGGTCACCACATGAATGTTAGCAGAGAAGATATTGTAGTGTCGGCACTAAGTTCTCTTATGGCTGAAAAACTTTTTGAATGTGAAGATTTTAGCCTGTGTGAAAAGCAGGGATTGCAAGAGACATTGGAGCTGTTTTGTAAAGCGTTTGGACGTGCCTTAGAAGCCTTAGATGATGCAATCTTTGAAGAAAAAGATCCACGCTACCGATCAGATGCAGGAAACATCTACCTACTTGATGAAGTCATTGATTTGCCCTCTCGCCTAAAGGTCTCTGCACACCTTTCACACCTAGCAGCTAAGTTTGCTACCTGCACCTCATATGCAGAAGCTGCAAATGCTCTTGAACACTATATTTCAGCCAAGCTCTCGAAAATGACTATTGCAAGAATACTTGAGCAAAATGTCAGTCTTCTTGATGAAGAAGGATTTCTTCAAAAGTCAGAAAAAGTAAGTACGCCTGTCCTTGACATCGAAGCAGACGGGTGCTTTGTGCCCTTACAGCGCACGCGTGCCCAAAAAGCAGCCGACAAAAAGGCAGGCAAGAAAAGAGCGAGGGCATACAAAGAAGTAGGTATGTTTAGTGCATATGCTGGAAAAGAGCTTGCAAGCACTAAGACCGGAGGCAAAAAGCGAGTAGAGGTCTTGCACTTTGCAAGTGTCAGAGACCCTAAAGATGCTTGGGATAGCTTCACATCTCTCCTGGATCAAAAATATGACACTCAAGGTATTTTCTACACTAACCTAGCAAGTGATGGTGATCCAAGTTATACAGGTGGTGCTAAGTATCTACCAGGCAAAGTGTCTGTTGGTTATGACTTGCACCACGTAAGTCCAAAGATTGCAGCTACTCTGGGTGCAGATATTGCCCGTGAGGTGTATGTCACCATGAAAGAACTTGGCTTTGACACTGGATTTGACGTACTAGTTACTTATCTAGAACACTTCATTAACAAGCATGGTGATGAAAAATACCAAGAGCTACTTAAGTTTGCTCACAAGCATAGAAAATCTATGAAAGTAGCCTTTGACTACAATCTAGGCACCATTGAGGGCACTATCGCACACATCATAGGGTCAAGATGCAAAAGGTTTGGAGGAGGCTGGGGTCCTCGTCTTGAAGCAGTAGTAAGGTTAAGAGCTGCAAGTGCCAGTGGAATAGAGCCAAAACTAGCAACAAGAGCGCGCACTACTCCACTGCCAGAGATTATCCAAAAGCGCAAACTTGCTGATATTGAAAGCTATATTGCAACACTTGAACAAAAAGCAAGAACAAATCATCCATCAAAAGATCCCTGTAAAGGACTAGAGCCAGAGTACTATCGTCAAGGTCTTATTGCTCACAGATCCAAGAGTGAGAGATGTTACAACTTGCTTCACCAATGGGCATAGGCTGATAAGCAAAAACAAAAAAACTGAAGAATTGTCCGCGCGTGCAACGCAGGCGCACTTTGACGTGCCTTCCTGCGCGGCTTACAGACTTTGCTGGCTGATTTTTCTATGAAGCACTCTTGTCTACTGACAACACTACACCTAAACTGGAGTCATCGATTACTAGCCCCGATTAAAGTTACACGTTCTAATGTCAATTAGCTGCCAATTAAAGATCAGCCAATTTCAAATAACAGAAGAACTTAATGGTTGGAACTCATAACCCGAAGATCGGTGGTTCAAATCCGCCTCCCCGTGGGCGCAAAAACCGCAGGCTCGAGACTTAAATCCTCTGATCTGTGATTTTTCAAGCTAGCAATGGGTGAGATTGTTTCATACTTTGTTGGTGAAAGTGGTCTCATTGATACTCAGGTGTTACATTTGGTCTTGACTTTTCGATTACTCGAATGGATAACCACAATTTTTCGTACGCACTTCATTTCATGTGGAATTACGTGCTGCAAGCAGTAGTCTTACCTCTCTTGACTTCTGCGCTTGCAAGAAAATCATGGCAATCTCCGTCTCTACATCATTATTTTTCGGGGGCAAAGGCGCAGCATATAAAGCATGGGAATGATAATGGAAGTAAAAACAATTGCTATACTTGCAGCAAAAAAGCTAAAAATAGCTACAGCATTGAGGGGCGTATTATATTTTGCCAGCACTTCCTCCAGTGAAATATCCTCACCGCTATATCCCATTACATCAAGATCTGTGAACGCTTGTTGCTGATTGCCCGCTTGCTGTATCGCTACCATATCACTTCGAATCATAGACTCTGACATGGCAGTAGCAAGCATGTTTCCTGCAAGAAGCGACAATGCGAGTGCGACAACCGCAATCACTAAAACTTCGACTAACATTTGTGAAATAATTTTAATTCTGCCCTGCCCCAAAGCAAGATAGATGCCTATCTCCTGTCTACGTTCGCGAATAAGCAGAGTAACAAAGAGGCTTAAAATGAAAAGTGCCATGCCGACAGTAAGCCAAAGAGTAAAAGTTGCAAACTCTCCCACATTTTGCACTGAAGATGCAGCACCACTAAAGGAGTCACTCAAATCAGAAACAATCCAATAATCAGGCAAAATATTTTCTGCGTCTATTCTAAAGGCCTCAATATCACTTTGGTCATTAAGCGCAAATACGTTTTGAAGCCAAAGTGAGTCTCTTGAATCACTTGAAGCCCACTCTGCATCAGGCTCAAGATAGGCTGCGTGTTCTGTCTGGTACACGTGTGTAGCTATAACAACAGGGTTTGGCACATAAAGCTGGTTTATGTGCTCATCTCTCCATGAGGCGTCTGTGAGCTCTTCTCCTGTACTAAATTGCGCTGCAGATCTAAAAATGCCAATTACCTTAAAATCATAAGAGCGTTGTGCATAAATGTTTTCTTCTGCAAAGCGAAAGGAGATAAAGGGATCGCTATTTTGTACATCCCACACAATATTATCCATAGCAAAACTAGAACCGACATGCAGATTATTAAGGTTTGCAAGCTCCTCTGATACTAGAACAACGTAACTAAGCGTTGTAGCCTCTTCTTCGCTAAACTGTCTACCCGAAATAAGTTCAATGATGCCCTCTTCAATATCAACCAGTCTTGAACTATTCACGCCTCTTAGACCAAAGGCCTTCCATGTGTCCAAGCTAGACTGGCTTACATCATCACCGCTGTAATACCTTTCAAGCTCTGCTGACATGAGATGAGAAAGTGCAGAGATATCATAGTTCCTTACCTGCGAAAGAAAGCCTATCTCAGAAAGAATATCTATAGAAACATCACCCACATCCGGCTGCTGTCCTGTGCGCCTTTCCTCATTTGTAAGGCGTTCATGATCTAGCCCAATGCTCACAACTGAAGGAAGCCCTTGCCGCAAGCGAATATTAGTACTGTAAACAGCTTGCTGAATTGAAATTGCTCCTGAAATGACCGTGCCTAAAGCAAGAATTGCAAGAAAGAGCAATAAGCTCTTGCCTAAATCTCTTGTCATGCTTACAAAAACCCTAGTAATACTGACCTGACCCCAATCTTTGATCCACTTTTATAGTTAGTTCCAACCATATGAAACAATCTGCTCAAAGCTCTGTGTTTGCTCGCTTACTTTCCATTTTCCCTTGCGAATCAAGTTCGTT
>WQVS01000002.1 GCA_009785705.1 Coriobacteriia bacterium | reverse complement strand
TGAACCCTTTTCGATGCCAGCAGCTTTCTTTAGCTGAACTGCAGCGGGTGGGGTTTTGATGATGTATGTGAAAGAACGATCTTCATATACAGTGATTTCTACAGGCAGGATAGTTCCCTGTCTATCAGCAGTGTCAGCATTAAATGCCTGACAGAACTGCATAATATTTACTTGTTGCGCACCAAGTGCTGGTCCAACAGGAGGAGCAGGATTAGCCTGTCCGCCAGGGATTTGCAACTTAATAAATCCAACTACTTTTTTCGCCATTGTTAAAACCTTTTCTTATCTTAAACCTTAGATGAGAAGCCGTTGCACCCTACAACACATCTAATGTTTATATACCTTACCTCTTTAGGAGCGCTCCAGATGTTCAGAATCAAGGAGGCTTGCAAAAATCCATTTGTGAAGCGTACATCAGCTACGCGAGCAAGTGGATCTTTCAACCCGACGCAGAGTCTGGGCATCTGGTATGCTTCCTAAATTGTTTCTACTGACGCAAACTCCAACTCAATCGGCGTCTCACGTCCAAAGAGCGTTACGGTAACGCGCATAGTTCCTTTTTCAACATTGATATCGGTGATGGTTGCATCAAAGTCAGTGAAAGCTCCATCTTTAATACGCACTGTTTGCCCAATAGCGTAATTGGTAACAGCCTGAGGAATCTTCTTCTTTGTCTTACCCATCATGTTGTTATATTCTTCACGAGACAAAGCTGTTGGATTGTTCTGTGAACCAATAAAGCCTGTCACTCCAGGAGTATTGCGAATAACATACCAAGTTTCATCATTTATAATCATGCGAACCAACAGGTAACCAGGATAGAGCTTCTTCTCTTCCTCTTTGCCTGTTTCGCGATTGATAACGATTTCTGTAGGAATCTCTACGGCAAAAATCTGATCTTCGAGTCCCATGGTTGAAACGCGATGTTCAATTGCTGCCTTTACCTTAGCTTCATGGCCAGAGTAACTATGAACAACATACCACTTTTTAGACATTGTTATTCTTCCGTTTCATCGGCATCAGTATCGGCAGCAGCGTCAACATCGGCATCGGTATCGACGTCATAAGCACCATCGATGTCAGCGTCTGTTGACTCTTCTTCAGCGACTCCCTCATCACCAACGACACCGCCCTCGCCTAGTCCCAGTGAATCTAGGTCAATCTCGACAGGAACCTCATTGTTTACAGGCTCTCTCTCTGTTTCTGTTAGGCTATTGAGAGCCACAATGCCCTCACTTGATGCCCAGTCAACAGAAGCGGTAAAGAAGGCAAAAAAGATTAGCGTCACAATAACAACGCCAACTAGGTAAATTACCTTTTCACGCGTTGGCCAAGTCACACGCTTTAGCTCTGCGCGCACCTCTGACAAATAGGTGAAAAGCTTGCTAATGATGTTAGGATTCTGCTCAGCGACAGGTCCACCCTTCTTGGTGTTCTTGTCTGCCTTTTTACCAGTATCCTTGCCAGCCTTTGCATCTTGCTTTTTAGGCTGCTCCTTCTTGGGGGCAGTCTTCTTTGCAGCGTCATTCTTTTTCTTGTCTTTTGCCATTATTGCTTCCTTGTTTTATAGTGTTCGAAAATACTTCGATAATGTTCGTGTTTAAATGCAAGTGATTCAACAAGTTAAAACTGGCAGGCCAGGAGGGGCTCGCAGATCATCACTTACCGTACTGTCAATCAAGTTAAAACTGGCAGGCCAGGAGGGACTCGAACCCCCATCATCCGGTTTTGGAGACCGGCGCTCTAGCCAATTGGAGCTACTGGCCTGTGTCTGCTTTAACTTCGTCTACACCGCACTGCCATTACACAGCAGGATAACTCGCTAGTTCTCTAGCGAGTTTCCTTGTGTAGGGTATGCTTTCTATCCCACTTGCAGTACTTCTTGAACTCAATACGTTCAGGATTGTTCTGCTTACTTTTCTTTGTTGTGTAGTTACGGCGCTTACACTCAGTGCACGCCAGTGTTACTAATGTTCTCATTGTATACCTTTCAGGTAAAGCACTTAAGTAAAGCCTAAACTGTTCCTGCCCCTCAAATAGAGGCAGGAACAGCCTTGCTTAATAAGTAAGAAACAAGCTTACTTGATGATCTTTGTTACACGCCCTGAACCTACGGTACGTCCACCTTCACGGATAGCGAAACGTAGTCCTTCTTCCATAGCGATTGGCGAGATTAGTTCGCCGCGTACAACTACGTTGTCGCCAGGCATAACCATTTCTACACCTTCTGGAAGGTGAGCAATACCAGTCACGTCAGTTGTACGGAAGTAGAACTGTGGACGGTAGCCATCGAAGAATGGAGTATGACGTCCACCTTCTTCTTTGGTCAGTACGTATACTTGACCTTCGAACTCTGTGTGAGGAGTAACAGAACCTGGCTGGCAAAGAACCTGGCCGCGCTCTACTTCTTCACGCTTTGTTCCGCGTAGTAGTACACCCACATTTTCACCGGCTTCTGCACGGTCAAGAATCTTACGGAACATTTCTACACCAGTAACAGTAGTCTTTGCAGTTGGGCGAATACCAACGATTTCTACTTCGTTACCTGTTTCTACAACACCGCGCTCTACACGACCGGTTACTACAGTACCGCGACCAGTAATGGTGAATACGTCTTCGATTGCCATTAGGAATGGCTTATCTGTTTCACGCTCTGGTAGTGGGATGTAGGTATCAACCTGGTCCATTAGTTCGTCGATTTTTGCAGTCCACTCGTTTTCACCGTCAGCTTCTAGTGACTTCAGAGCTGAACCCTTAACGATTGGCGTGTCGTCTCCTGGGAATTCGTTGTCGCTTAGTAGCTCACGAACTTCCATTTCAACTAGTTCGATGAGCTCTTCGTCATCAACCATGTCACACTTATTTAGGAATACAACGATGTATGGTACACCTACCTGACGAGCTGGAAGAATGTGCTCGCGAGTTTGTGCCATAGGACCATCAGTAGCAGCGATAACAAGAATCGCGCCGTCCATCTGAGCAGCACCAGTAATCATGTTCTTTACGTAGTCAGCGTGTCCTGGGCAGTCAACGTGTGCATAGTGACGTGTTGGTGTTTCATACTCTACGTGTGAAATCGCGATGGTAATACCACGCTCACGCTCTTCAGGAGCCTTATCGATATCCTCAAAAGCAGTAAAGTCTGCAAGTCCCTTGTCAGCCTGACGCTTTGTGATTGCAGCGGTTAGCGTAGTCTTACCATGGTCAACGTGACCGATAGTACCTACGTTAACATGCGGCTTAGTACGCTCAAACTTTTCTTTTGCCATTGCTTTGTCCCTCCTTTTGGGATCTTTGGGTAGAGGAGCACGTCCACAAGGAACGACTCTTCCGATGTTACTTACCTTCAATCAAACATACATTTTATAGAGTGCTCAACATATAAGCTTTGGAGACTGTCCAGTTCTCATATGTGTGATGCCATTTAAATGGTAGCGGTGACTGGAATTGAACCAGTGACCTCACGGGTATGAACCGTGCGCTCTTACCATCTGAGCTACACCGCCATTTTATGTGGCTCAGTCTTTCGCATAAGCCATTCGCTTCTTCGCTTGCGTACTTTGTACGCGGCGCTTAAATCTCATGTCTTATGCGAAATCTGAACTCACCTAAAACATTTACTTAATAAATACACTTCGTTAAAACTTAGGATAATACCCAAGTCAAACAATCTGGAGCCTGTAGGCAGATTTGAACTGCCGACCTCTTCCTTACCAAGGAAGTGCTCTGCCCCTGAGCTATACAGGCATTTTATGTGGTTCAGATTTTATCTAAGCCATTCGCTTCTTCGCTCATGTACCTTGTACATGTCGCTCGAATCTCAAGTCTTATCCACAAATCTGCTCCCACCTAAAACTACTGCTCTGCCTAGTGGCAGAAAATTCGGTTCTGGGCTTAGCTGGGGCACAAAGCGGAATGCAAGCGTGCTAAGCACGTGAGTATTTCGATTTGTGCCCCAGATATGTCCAGAATGGTGGTGGCTATTGGATTTGAACCAATGTAGGCATAGCCAATGGGTTTACAGCCCATCCCCTTTAGCCACTCGGGCAAGCCACCACGTTTGTAAATCGTGCTATACAACTGTCAAGCTTCTCAGAACTTTCCCTGCACATAACGCGCGCAAAAAACTAGCACCTATTTAGGTACGAGCATAATGAGTTTAGAGGGAATTCTAATACCTGTCAACCTAAGCCACGCCACCGCGCGTATCTATTTAGAGAGAGGATAAATAAGTAGTAAATAAAATATATCAAAAACCCCTACCCATTCGCCACAATTTCAGCTATACTACTTCACTGCTCTTGTTTTATTGAGCACTTCTTTACAAGAGCCGATGTGGCGCAATTGGCAGCGCAATTGATTTGTAATCAATAGGTTACCGGTTCGAGTCCGGTCATCGGCTCCACTTTCATCCCCTTTAAACTAGACTCTCTCCATTTTAAAGTGTTACCATTTGCCCTAGGAAGCTTTAGGTAACCAAGTTTTAACCTTGCAGGAAATCAACACTGTAAGGTTTAGCCTGAACTATTCTCCGTCATAGAGAAGATTTCCTTCGATAGAAAATACGGCTGACTTTACGGGAATTTGCTTTCCACTTGCTTTTAATGCCTGTCTTACTGCTCGCTCCATTCCGTCACAGCAGGGAACTTCTATGCGCGTGACGGTGACGGACTTGATGTCATTACCCACAAATATCTCCGCTAGTTTCTCTGTGTAGTCAACTCCATCAAGCTTTGGACAAGCAATGACGCGCACTTTTCCCTGTAAATACTCTTGCTGGAAATTGGGGTAGGTATAAGCACTACAATCTGCTGCTACCAGCAAGTCTGTACCTCTAAAGAAGTCTGCCACGGGCGGCACTAGCTTAAGTTGTAGTGGCCACTGCATGGATCTAGTTCCCCCTGCAGCTCCTGGGCAGCCTCCTGATGGGCTTGCCGTGACTTCATTGCTAGCATTATCTGTATCGTCATCATCTGGATTGGCGATATCTTTTTCAATAAAGGTAATCGCTCCTGCTAGACAGACAGGCATGCACTGTCCTAGACCGTCGCAGTGGTCTTCTCGCATTAGCTTTGCTTTACCATTCTCAAAGCCGATGGCGCTTTCACGACAGGCTAGTACACACTGTCCACATCCTGTACATTTTGCTTCGTCTATCTGGATGATTTTTCTTTGCATGTGATTCGATACTCCTTGCCTATGGCTGGTTTTCATAGAGAAAATGAAATACCGCAACCCCTAACTGCTTGCGGTATTTCATTTTCGATTAGTTGTGTCTGCCGCTGATTACAGGAATGAGCCCTGTCGTTTCTTCGCCCTCTTTAAGGGGAACATTTCTTGCAGGGACTCCCATCAAGCGCACTTCGTCAGGATAGTTCTTTGTTACAACGGCTCCTGCTGCTATCAGGACATGCTCTCCCACTCTAACGTTAGGAACAAGGGTTGCGTTAGCACTGACAAAGGCGTAAGCGCCTACGCGGACGTTTCCGCAGAGGATTGCTCCTGGGGCAATAAAGCCATGTGAACCAATCACACAGTCATGTTCAATGATTGCTGCCGTATTAACGATGACGTTTTCCCCCACAGAAGCATCGGGGTTCACCACTACTTGCGCAGCAAGAAAACTGCCAGGTGCCACATAGGCCGATTCGCTAACGACTGCTGTTGGATGAATAATGCTAACTGGCTGAAGTCCTGCTGCCATCGCATGAGAGTATTCTATCGCGCGAATCTTGTTGTCACCAATTGCAATAATGAATTGTGGATTTTCAAATTCGTTATGGGCAAGTGCGATTTCTAGCGATTCATAAACAGGAATGTTGTTAATGGTTTCTGCTGGAGGATTACTATCCACAAAAGCAAATACCTCTATTCCGGCTGCCAGCGCAACACTGGCAACAACACGACCATGTCCACCTGCCCCAATAATTAGTAAGCTCATACCCTAAAGCCTCTCTCTTGCCTCATTGGATTCATCTAGCCAAAGCAATATGCTTTGGCTAGATGATCTTTATTTAATATCATATAACCCAGATAGACAAGAAATTTTAGCACAGGATATTAGAATCTCCCCATTGTGGCAGCGATTACTGCCTTAATCGTATGCAAACGATTTTCTGCCTGGTCAAAGACAAGCGATTGAGGGCTGCGGAAGACCTCATCACTTACTTCCATCGCAGTAAGCCCGAACTGCTCTTCAATCATTTTGCCGTACTCTGTTTCAGTATCATGGAATGCTGGCAAGCAGTGCAAGAAGATAGTGCTATCCTTACCTGTCTTTGCCATCATGTCTGCATTCACCTGATACGGTGTCAGCAGTTCGATTCGGTTGGCGAATTGATCTTCTTCTCCCATAGATACCCATACGTCAGTGTAAAGGACATCTGCATCTTTTACTGCCAGGTCAAGGTCTGAGGTAACAAGCACTGAGCCACCGCCCTCTGTAGCAGCGATTTCTTCTGCTAGCTCAATAACCCAATCTTCAGGCTGCAGACTATCAGGAGCGCAGATGTGAATGTTCAACCCTAGTTTTGCACCAGTAACGAGCAGTGAGTTTGCCATGTTGTTGCGTCCGTCACCGCAGTAGGTGAAGGTAATGCCCTCTAGGCGACCAAAGTGTTCCTTCACCGTGAGGAAGTCTGCAAGCATCTGTGTTGGATGCCACTGATCGGTTAGTCCATTCCACACAGGAACACCTGCGTGTTCTGCCAGTCCTTCTGCGTCACTTTGCTTAAAGCCGCGGAATTGGATACCGTCAAACATACGACCCAATACCTTTGCTGTATCTTCTACAGATTCTTTCTTGCCCAGTTGCACATCTGCTGCACCAAGGAACTCTGCATGACCACCTAGGTCAACGGTTGCCACAACAAAAGCACAGCGTGTGCGTGTTGAAGCCTTTTCAAAAAGTAGTGCCACATTCATGCCATCGCAATAACGATGCGGAGTACCCGCCTTTTTCATCGCCTTGAGTTCTGCCGAAAAATCTATCAGTGCGAGAAGCTCCTCTTTAGTAAAATCTCTTTCCGCCAAGAAGCTACGGCCTGCGAAATCTTTGCGTACATCAACCATTAGAATCGTCCTTTCCTGTGGGGCAGGCACAGCAAGTGTGCCCTTTTTTTCCTTTGTTTAAACTAACAAATCTTTATTTACTGAACAATGCTTTCTCTGCGGAAGGGTTGGCTCATGCATCTAGGGCCACCTCTGCCGCGAACCAATTCTGAGCCTGTGATTTCTAGTACCTCTAGACCGTGTTGGCGCATCAATTCATTTGATACGTAATTGCGTGAATAGGTTACTACGACGCCAGGAGCAATAGCCAGCGTGTTTGAGCCATCGTTCCACTGCTCACGGGCAGCTACGAGTGGGTCACCACCACCGCAAGGGATTAGGTCAAGCTCATCCACGCCTAGAGTCGATTTAAGCGTTCCTACCAAGTCATCATTATGAGTGAAGCTTAGTCCCCGTGGTGAATCTGGGTCAGCCTCAATTGTGTAAATGTTAAGACCGCCGTCATCATTTTGGATGGCAGGATGAATGGTGAACTGGTTATAGTTGACCATGGTAAAGACGGTGTCTAGGTGCATGAAGGCACGCGTTTCTGGAATTTCAAGAGCCAAAACACGATTGATGTGCTTTTGTCGAGCAAAAAGATTACGCGCTAGGTTTTCGATTGCTGGTGCTGAAGTGCGCTGTGACACACCAATAGCAATGGTGTCAGCTGTTAGGACTAGCTCGTCTCCACCCTCTATCCAGTAGTGCTGATCTCGGTCAAGCCATATCGGCACATCATGCGGAGCAAAATCGGGATGATACTTCAATACATATCTCATAAAGAGTGATTCGCGGCGACGTGCTTCTGCGTACATGCGGTTTATGCTCATGCCGTTGCCGATACTTGCAGCGGGGTCGCGCGTAAAGTAAAGGTTAGGCATGGGATCTAGATAAAAAGGATAACGTCTATCCATAAGGTCTTGGAGACCTCGGGTACTAGGGGGAGCATTTAGCCTGGACTTACGGATGCCGCACATAACCTCATCGATTAGTTCTGGTGAAGGTAGGGAAAGTAGATATTCCTTCACAAGGTCTTCATAGCCACCTACAGTATGGCCAGACTCTTCCAAAATATCAGCGACGAATTCAGTACGGGCCGCTGGATTAGCATCAAGAGCTTCTGCGCTAAGGTTTTCCAAATACAGAACCTCTGCACCACGATCGCGCAAAACTTGCACAAACGCATCGTGCTCTTGCTGAGCTACGGGAAGCGCGGGAATGTCATCAAAGAGCAAGCCTTCCATATATTCGGGCGTTAGATTCTCTAATTCGCGCCCAGGACGCTTTACCAATACTGACTCGAGCTTACCAATTTCGGAATAGACACTTACAGGGTAGTTCATAGGGCATCTCCTCGCTTTCTGCACAACATTATAACTTTTTCTGCACATAAAGAACAACAATCCTCTACTTCTTGTTAGAGGATTGCTGTTTTAGCTCGCAGACATTCGAGCCACTATAATGCTTGCAGGAATGGATTCAAAGTACCTAGCAACAGGCGCATGCTGCTCCCTGATTCTGCTGCGGCAGGTAAAGGGGGCATCCTGGTCCTCTTTCGCAATTGTCCCACATGCGGCATCCCGCAGCATAACATTCACGCTGCTGAATCTGAGTCTGGGCGATTGCTACCGTTGCAACAGACAGAGCAATGATTAGCGCTATGGCTGCTACGATAAAGGCTAGCTTCTTATCTTGATTCATTTGCTTGTACCTCTCTCATCTAAGGGTGTATATGCTCGATTATTACTATTTCTTCGTAACGCTACTTAATTTACCGTCACGGACTTCGTAAAGAATTTCAGCTCTGTCAGAAACCTCTGTATTATGCGTAACAATAACAATGGTCTTGCCTGTCGCGTGAATTCTTAAAAGTTGATCTAGGACTTCTTCTTCAGACTTAGAATCTAGGTTACCAGTAGGTTCATCCATGAGCAAGATTTCTGGGTCATTTGCCAGTGAGCGTGCAATGGATACCCTTTGCTGCTGACCGCCTGAAAGCTCATTTGGTTTTGCATGCGCCTTGTCTTCTAGCCCTACCAATTTTAGCAATTCCAGAGCCCTTGCTCGTTGCTCCTTGCTCTTGGCTGGCACATTCTTATTAAACATCATGGCAGTTTCAACGTTTTCAAGTGCCGTAAGATTTTGCAGCAGATTAAAGAACTGGAAGACAAATCCTATCTTACTGGCCCGCAATTCCGAAAGCTCATTGTCGTTTAAGTCAGCAATCTTGATGCCATCGATAACAACATCACCAGAACTAGCACGGTCTAGCCCACCCACCAAATGCATTAAGGTAGACTTACCGTGTCCTGAAGGTCCAATAATGCAAGAGAACGACCCTCTGGGGATTTCCATGTTGACCCCGCGCAGCGCAGGTGTTTCAATTTTGCCCTTCACATAAGTTTTAGTCAGACCGTGTGTCGTAATGATAGCTTCACTTGAAGCATTTGCAGAAACTGTCTGCGTCATGGCATCTGCCGCCACTGTCTTTTTACTCATAGCTAATCGCCTCCACAGGGGTAAGATTTGATGCCTTCCACGCAGGATAGAGTCCCGCAACTACAGCAATCGCTATCGACAACCCAATCGCTGTCACAATGGTCATAGGCTCAATACTTGCCTCAAGGCTTGCACCCTTCATTATCTGATCAAACCCAGCCATGATGGTCGGGGCTGCAAATAGCGAGACGAGAACACCAACGGCAGACCCTATCACACCACCTAGTAAGCCATAGATGGCAGATTCCAGCATGAATATTTTAAAGATGTCAGCTCTCTTGCTACCGATAGAGCGCAAAATACCAATTTCACGGCGGCGCTCATAAATGGCAGTCATCATAGTATTAACAATCCCAAAGGATGCAGCGACAAGAGATATTGCAGCAACTGCTTGCAGAGTAACCTCAACTGAACCCAGTATTGCAAGCACTGATTCTAGCAATTGCTCATCAGAGCTTACCGCCACATTTACACGGTCGAGAATTGCTGCTCTGTAGCTTTCCACATTCTCTATGTTCTCTACCTGAACACCAATGTAAGAAATATTGTCATCGATTTCAAAGGCTTCCTGCACAACAGGAATGGGTAGATACACTCCCAAATCATCCAGATTGTCTACAGGTTCAAGTACGCCCACAATAGGGAAGCTTTCCCCGCGAATAATAACTTCTTGACCAAGGCCCAAATCAAATTGGTTGGCAATACTAGCGCCTAAAACAACGCTTCTGTCTGCGTCAGTGCTAAAGTACTGACCTTCAGCCATTTCCCACTGGCTGAATTCTTTCATAGTTTCAACTTCAATACCGATTACTGCTACAGGAGTCATATCGATAGCAGACGCCTGTGTCAAATAAGGTGCTACAAAAATGCCCTCTATATCACGAATCTCATCGAGCACTTCGCTAGAAAGCGAGGCAGGCAGTGGCTCACCCGTAAAAATCGATATCTGATCAAAGGTACACCAGTCAGTCGGCGTAACAATCAGGTTTGCACCCATTGCCTGTGCCTGGTTTCGAATTTCTGCACGCATGCCGCCACCTAAAGCAAGCAGCGCCACAAAGGCTGCCATACCAATTGCAATGCCCAGCAAGGTAAATATGAAGCGGCCTTTTCTGCGCGTAATATTGCGCATGACTAAACTAAGGGTATTCATAGAAGTCCTTTTCACTGTTAAACAGCCTCATAAGGCAGAGTGGAAATTGCCCTTCTCAGGCCTTTAGGGACACTTGTAATCTACATTAATTGGAGGGGATTTGGTTCATGATGTTGTTGCCAACATCAACATTGGTGACTTGGAATGTGACCATGCCTCCTATGTTGACAAACTCTCCCGTAAGGACAACGTTGTCACCCTGTGAAACTGTCGGAGTGTGACCGCCAGAATAAAGGGTAGGCATAATCCAAGCACCACAGTCAAAGCGACCACACTGCATGAGCTCATTAGTATCCATGACACCGAAGAGATTCGGGTCGTCTGGTGAGAAACTTGCAACGGTTCCGTTAATGGTTATCTCCCCCGTAAAAGCAAAGGGATCGTGCTGTACTTCACTTACAGAAAAGCCGTCATCTCCACAGCCAAAAGTGAAAATTGCCACGCTTAACATAAGGGCAACTAAAACAATGAGTTTTGACGATGATAGTATTTTCTTCATACAAGAAAACCTCCTGATTTGTGCACGGCAACATTTTTGACGATAGTTCTGTCACCACGCAAGCTAACTGTCCACTCACCATTATAGACCAAATGTAGCAAAAGTCACATACCTAAATTGGGCAACTTGTCCTAGCATACCCTCACTGAAGAGTGTTCCAGATATTCAAAATTCGTGCTGTTTTATAAGAATGGAAGCGGAGCGCACTAAGCTGCGTGAGCATTTCATTCTTATAAAACAGTGCGGAGGTTGGATGTCTGGAACACTCTTAAACGACGCCGCGAAAGAAATGTCCCTTCGTTACAGTATCAGGACGTCTGGGAAGCTCTACCTCTCCGTCCCCTGCCATTGCTATGAGATTTCTGCGGGCACGCGCTACCTCTTTGGCTGCCTGTGTGTTTAGAGCATTTTCTAAGTCTAGACGCAGAGCCCCTACCCCAGAATCGAGTAGTTCATCTAGAGCAGATGAGAGGTCTAGCGGGACTGAATTGTAAATATGGCTGCGGCCAAAGGGGTCAGTACTTATAGGGAAACAGTATCCCTTTTTATCGCGCAAAGCATAGTGGCGCTTACGTCTATTGCAGTCCAGACAAGCTTGCGTACAAGGATTATCGCGATCTGTTAAGCCTTCTAAGATGCAGGCTTCTGTAACCATAACTTCCTGTTGACCAAAGAGTGCTGTACCTAGTGATGCAGTACTGCGTTGCGAAATCATTGCAATCTGCCTACCGGACAGCTCTGGTGACAGCCAAATTCGAGTCGGTGCGTAATGATTTTGCAAGGCAAGAGCCGCATAGGCGTTAGTTACATTAAGTGACCAGTGTGCCTGTGCAGGAATACCGCGCTGCAAACAAGTCGCCAACTGACCCAAAGTCGAGCATACTGCACGACCGAAGCGCTCTGCAATGCCGTAATAGGTGTCTAACTCGTCATTTTTTGCTACACGGGGAAGAACGGGTACAATACCTTCGGCTTCTAGAGAATCGGCTTCTACTTCCCCTAGCAGCCAGGCATTGAGATGTGTTTCGTTTGCACCAGCGTTAAGAGCTGCACGTGCTGCACTCAAGGAACCTACAACAGCGACAATCTCTGGGTTGAGACTGCGCTTCACCTTGCGCATGGGTAAGCTATCCCGCAGCGCCTTGTTGCGAGACACATTGATGGAGGCCTCTACACGGGGACTACCTGCAAAAAAGCGCTTAGCCTCATAATCAGCGATTGCTTCGCGGCGCGCCTTATTAATGGCTGAGTAGCTCATACCAACACCCTCATCAATTTCTAGATGGAATGCATCCATCTTATAGGGTGTATTTCCTAATTTCTCTAACTGTGCCTTTGCCTCTGGCTCTGTTAAAGGCTTTGTGCGGGCGACCTCAACGGGACTGCCTTCAAAGTGCCCCTTATTACCTTGCGCATCACTTACTTCAACAGTAAAGGGTTGCCCTACCTTAATAGTGGAGGCAAAGTTCAATTCCTGCTGAAAGCTTGCGACCTCTTCTACAAGCCTTTTGGCTTGCTCGTTTAATGCCGATTGAGCCTGGGGAGTAGACTCGTTCTTGACGCGATGATAATCCATAAATTTCTCGCCATGCTGGTTGTTCAGGTAACCAGCAGTCAGTGCTCTATGAAAGGCATCTGTTAAAGTCTGTTCAGGGGCAGAGCTGTCTTTCTCTGGTGCCGTACTCTTTGAGCTCAGCTCATTCAGAACTGCCCTATACGTGCCCACTACCGCAGCAACATAGTTAGGCTTTTTCATTCGTCCCTCTATTTTCAGTGAAGCTACACCCGCCGCCTCTAAACGCTGAAGGTAGTCAATGCTGCTCAAATCTTTTGGTGACAGAAGGTAGGGACCCTTCACCTCATGCACATCGCTGCGATGATCGATTAGCTCATAGGGCAATCTGCAAGGCTGGGCACACATACCTCGATTCGCACTACGTCGACCTACTAGTGATGAAAACAGGCACTGCCCCGAATAAGAGACACACAGTGCCCCATGACCAAAGGCTTCTACTTCAATGCCAGCCTCATGTCCTACTGCAGCAAGCACCTCGATATCTGACAGCGAAAGTTCACGGCTTAGTGTCACCCGAGCCACACCTAGTTCTGCCAGTGCACGCAAACTGTCCGAACTGTGAATATTCATCTGAGTTGAAGCATGGATGCGTACCTGTGGCATACACTCACGCAGGCGAGCAATTAGGCCAAAGTCTTGCACGATAATCGCATCTACTCCGTCTTTCCATGCGCTTGCGGCAAGCTCTATGGCCTGGTCAAACTCTGCCCCCAGAACTACGGTGTTAAGGGTCAGATAGACCTTTGTGTCATGAAGGTGTGCCAAGCGCACTAAGTCAGCCAGTTCTGACTGCTTAATGTTTTGTGCAAGACGGCGTGCATTTAGGCTATCGGTGCCTAAAAAAATAGCGTCAGCTCCACTGCCCAAGGCAGCGTAAAATGCATCTTTATTTCCAGCGGGTGCTAATAGTTCCATGGTGAATCCTTGCGTATTATCTACCTTAAATTGTAAGGTTTTCTATCTACAGTGAAACTTCATGATACTACGTCCAGCCCTGCAAAGTATATGCACGTCACAAGAAGTTGGCTGCAAAATCATACAAACTAATAAGGTGACAGATAGAACACAATGACTATCAATTGGCTACAAAGACTAATGTTGCTCAGATATAATTCGAGGGTTAGTCTGATTCAACTTTAAGTGAGGAGCAATGCGCCACAATGTCATCTAATGCTCGCAGAAGCCGTGCGCGTAACCGCCGCCGTGCGTCCCGCATCAATAAGATAATCCTTGTTTTCGTTGCCCTTATTTTGGCCATGTTTCTTAGTGTCGCTGTCGCCATGGGTTCTGTTGCCCTAGTCGCTATGAGTTGGCTTGAAGATTTGCCTGATTATACCAATCCTGCATCCTTTGACACCTCACAACCTACACGTATCTACTCTGCTGATGATGTTCTTTTGGCGCGCTTTTTCCTAGAGAATCGTGAGCCGATTTCTATTGAGGATATGTCGCCTTATGTTCTTGAAGCAGTCGTAGCAGTAGAGGACGAGCGCTTCTTCGAACATGACGGTGTTGACATGCAAGGTATTGCGCGTGCAACAGTTATGACCGCCCTGGGCTCGCGTGAAGGTGGCTCAACTATCACGCAGCAGTATGTTCGCCAAACGGTTTTGCGCGATGAAGCAACCGACATGTCGCTGCGCCGTAAGCTGCGTGAAGCCTATCTGGCCATGGAGGTCGAAAAGCACTTCACTAAAGAAGAAATTCTTGAGATGTACCTCAATACAGTATTCTTTGGAGCAAATGCCCACGGCATTGAAGTCGCCAGCTTAACTTACTTTGGAATTCCTGCAAGTGATTTGAATCTAGCGCAAGCTGCAGCCCTAGCTGGTATTCCTCAGCGCCCCAATGTGCTAAACCCCTATAACAACCCCGACTTAACCCTTCAGAGACGTTCACATGTGTTATTCCGCATGTATGAAAACGATAAGATTACTTATGAAGAGCGTCGTGAAGCAGAAGAAACTCCCTTAGATTTAGATCGTGCCGATATTCCTGAACACGGTATTTACGAATCAGGCTATTTCGTCACTCACATCCGTCGTGAACTACACAATAACTTTCCCCAAGCGGACGTTTTTGGTGGCGGACTTGTTGTTCACACAACCCTTGACACAAGATTGCAGCGCGTAGCCGAAGAAGCTGTCTGGGACATGATTGGACGCGATCCTAGCGGTCCCGAAGGGGCACTAGTCTCTCAGGAGACAGACACGGGCAAGGTCATCGTCATGGTTGGAGGACGCGACTTTGCTGAAGATGAGTTTAATCTGGCAACCCAAGCACGTCGCCAACCAGGCAGTACCTTTAAGACTTTTGGCATGATTGCAGCCATTGAGAAGGGCATGTCGCCATCCTTTAGAATCGACACCTCATCGCCCGCCACTATTGGCGAAGGCGGCAACCGCTGGATTGTTAACAATTCAGAAGGACGTGGTCGTGGAATGATGACCCTACAGTCCTCTATGGCAGCATCAATCAACACCTCACTTGCACGTCTTGCCTATGAGATCGGGGCAGAATCTATTGTAGATGTTGCAGGAAGAATGGGCATCAAAAGTGAACTACAGCCCTTCCCCTCTATCGTGTTAGGTGCTCAAGGTGTTACTGTGGCTGAAATGGCAAACGCAGGCGCAACACTTGCTGCAGGTGGTCTCTACCGTGAACCTGTTGTAATTACTGAAATTGTAGACCGTAATGGCGAGGTAATTTTTGAATGGGAAGAAAATACCTCGCAAGCTCTAACTCCAGAAGTATCCTGGGCATCTACTCAAGTACTCATGGGAACGATTTCAGGAGGGACAGGCTCACGCGCAAGGCTCCCCAACTGGCAGGTCGCTGGAAAGACGGGTACCAGTCAGCAAAATCGTGATGTTTGGTTCTTGGGCTATACTCCCGTACTGTCAACTGCCGTTTGGGTAGGACATAAGGAAGAGCGGACTATTTTCCTAAATGGCAGTCGCGGCTTTGGCGGAACTATCTCTGCCCCCATTTGGCGCAACTTCATGGAAGTGGCACTGCAGGGATATGAGCACAGACTCTTTGCTACTGCCCCACCACCACCCTACAACAATTCGCTCTTTAATATTCCTACAAGTGAACCCCCCAGTCTTGCAGGCTTGACTCTCGAAGAAGCCCGTGCAATGTTGTCAGGCTTCAACATCAGTACCGAAGAGGTCTACTCTGACACGGTTCCTGCAGGACGCATTGTTAGCGCCAGCTTTAGTGGATCGCGTGTAACAATTCGCATATCAAGGGGTCCACAGGCAGAGGCTGAGGATGAAGCTGACGATAGAAGGGATGAAGAGCCAGCAGCGGATGAAAGACCGGTAGCGCCGCCGCCTCCTCCACCTCCGCCGCCGCCTCCTCCACCTCCGCCGCCGCCTCCTCCACCTCCGCCGCCGCCAGATGAGGGAGGGGATAACGGAGGAGGATACGGATCAACACCGACCTCACCGACGCCTTAACAAAAAAACCGCTGGGATTTCACCCAGCGGTTTTTTAATCTGTTAGATAGTCTTCCCAAAGATTGGGATACTTCATTGATGTGTTTTAGTGTTAAAGCTGGGCGTCTGAATTGCCCTAGAGCAATGCTAGTTGTTGTTCGTCTAAACTATAAGCTTGCTTAGTTTTCTCCAGCTGAATTGCTATTGCCTTTGATGAGGTTCCGCCTTCTGTTGAGCGCGCCTCTACTACCTTGTCTATGCGCAGTGCAATTTCCACATCACGTCCAAATCCTGCGAAGAAGCCCTGCAATTCGTCGATACTTAGATCTTGCAGCTTACGACCTTGGCGCTCGCAGGACAACACAACACTGCCCACTATTTCGTAAGCCTGTCTAAAGGGCAGGTGACATTTCTCTACTAGATAATCAGCAAGGTCTGTAGCTGCCATGAAACCACCCGTAGAAGCCGCCTTCATACGCTCCTCATTAGGAGTAAGCCCTGCAATCATTCCTGTCATTACTTTAATGCACTGCTCAATAGTGTCCATAGCATCAAAGGCAGGTTCTTTATCCTCCTGCATATCTTTATTATAAGCAAGTGGCAAACCCTTTAGGGTGACAAGCAGGGCATTCAAATCCCCCACAACACGACCTGTCTTGCCTCGAATCAATTCTGCAAAATCTGCATTCTTTTTCTGGGGCATAATAGACGACCCTGTAGAATAACGCTCAGACAGTTGCAGAAAACCAAACTCTTCAGTTGTCCACAAGATTAGCTCCTCTGAGAGGCGCGAAAGGTGAACCTGACATACAGAAGCCGCATACACCGCATCGAGCAAAAAGTCTCGATCGCTGACGGCATCAAGAGCATTTACTGTTACTTTTGAAAAGCCTAGTTCGCGCGCAGTGAAGTCGCGGTCTAATGGATAGCTAGTACCTGCAAGTGCAGCACTTCCCAGCGGACTCCAGTCGGCTGCCTCATAGGCTGCCACAAAGCGCTTGAAGTCGCGTGCAAACATCTGACTATAAGCTAAGTAATAGTGTGCCAAGCTAATAGGTTGAGCTTTCTGCAGGTGCGTGTAGCCTGGTACAATCACACTACTATTGTTCTCTGCTAGCTCAATCAAAGCAAGGCGAAGCGCATTAAGGGCGCGTGCAATGGCAAGAGTGCGCTCCTTCATATAGAGTCGCGTATCTGTAGCAACCTGATCATTTCTACTACGACCAGTATGCAGGCGCGCGCCATCTTCACCAATGAGCTTCGTAAGCGCTCGCTCAATAGCCATGTGGACATCCTCGTCCGCCAAATTCCACTCGAATTCGTTTGATTCTATCTGATGAGTGATTTGTTGCAGGCCTGCCTCGATAGCATCAGCTTCGCGTTGAGCCAGTACACCTTGACGCGCCAACATCTTTGCATGGGCGATTGATCCTGCTATGTCTTGGCGCCACATGCGCTTATCAATAGACAGCGAGGCCCCAAAGGCTAGCAATTCTTCACTGGGGACGTCGGAAAAGCGTCCACTCCATGCAGGCTTCTTAGAGTTCATGACTTATATTGTACCTCTGACCACACCTTAATAGGCAGGCTGTAGAGCTCCATGAAGCCTTTAGCGGCTTTATGATTGAACTGGTCGCTAGAATCATAGGTTGCTAGTCCGTAGCTGTACAGCGAATAGGGACTGGTCCGTCCTACTACTGTGCAATTTCCTCTGTACAGTGATAAGCGAACTTCACCTGTCACGTAGGTCTGCGTGCTTGCTACGAAAGCATCAATTGCTAGCTTAAGGGGGCTAAACCACATGCCCGAATAAACAAGTTTTGACCATTCCTGTTCTAGGATTAGCTTGTAGTGTGATAGGTTGCGCTCTAAGGTCAGTTCCTCCAGTGCCTTATGAGCCGTAATCAAGGTCATCATGCCAGGAGCCTCATAGACCTCACGGGACTTTACTCCAACGAGACGATTCTCAATCATGTCAATACGACCAATACCATGAGGTCCTGCTATTAGGTTGAGCTCTGCCAGTAAGTCTGCCAGCTTCATCTCTTTGCCATTTAGAGCAGTTGGAAGACCTCCTTCAAAGCTTATAGTAATAATTTCTTCGTCAGGGGCGTCTGCTCTCTTGGGATCTTGCGTAATGGTAAAGACGTCTTCTGGTGGAGCAACATTGGGATCTTCCAGAACTCCACACTCAATGGCGCGACCTACCATGTTGTCATCAATCGAGTAGGGGGTACATTTTGTCGTAGGGATGGGAATGTTGAATTTTTCTGCATAGTCCATAGCCGCCTCACGTGAGCCTAAGTCCCATTCGCGTACAGGCCCCAAAATAGTAATGCTTGGGTCAAGCGCTGCAATCGAAGTCTCAAAGCGGACTTGGTCGTTACCCTTGCCCGTGCAACCATGAGCAATGTAGTTTGCCCCTTTTTCCTGTGCAATCTTTACCAAAGCTTTTGAAATCAAGGGTCTCGACAGTGCTGAAACTAGTGGATACTTGTTCTCATACATACCGTTTGCCATGCAAGATAAGGCTACATACTCATGGGCAAACTCATCCTTAACATCTAGAGCAAAAGATTCGACAGCACCTATTTCAAGCGCCTTTGCAACAAGGTCATCAATAGTCTCGTCTTGCTCCTGCCCTACATCTACAAGACAGGCAACAACATCTAGCTTGTAGTTTTCAATAATCCATCTAATACATACCGAAGTATCAAGACCACCGGAATAGGCTAATATGCAAATTTCTTTAGACATGTTCACGACTCCTTATAGTTTATATGAATAAATAGGGATTGCTTATCGTTACGAAATAATAAACAACGACCCTTCTTGAGCAGAAAGGTCGTTACTATAGGGGCAAGAGCCGCCGATACAATTCGACAAGCTCTTGCTAGATTCGTCGTGAAAAAGAAGTGATGAAAGCACACACAGCAGAAGCAGAACACTGTACCTGTGTCCACTTGTTCAAAGCTATGTATCCAGAATTAAGAATAATAATCTCTCTTTATACGTTTTTACCACTAGATAAAGTATAACAGTTCTTCAGCCGCTGCAATGGCCTTTTTTTCATCAGTGCACACACAAAGTAATGTTGTGTCCCCTGAGACAGTGCCCAGTATGCCGTCGACACCGGCCTGATCAATCGCCGCAGCAACACCAGCAGCAGTACCATCCTGTACATGTACTACGAGCAAATTTCCTGCCCGATCAACCTTCTTGACAAGGTCATGCACCATTCGCTGCAGATGCTGATCTTCTGCCAGTACGTAGTGACCGCCCTTTGATTTGGTAAGTTTTAATTCTTCGATATCACGTGACACTGTCGCCTGAGTGCATTTATAGCCACGGGACTGCAAGATATTTACAATTTCATGCTGAGCCTTTATGCGCTCTTTGCGCACAATATCGCGAATAACTTCTTGTCTTTCCATTCGCTTCTTCATGCTTGCTCCTTACTAATTCTTCTCAAGCAATTCACGGTACTCATCGCGAGGTAGAGCTTCACGCATTTTATCGCGATAGTCGTTAGAGCCTGCTAAAGTCTCGCGCATCATAACTACCGTTAGATAGCGACCTTTGTCAGTTAAGGTTAGCTCATCATTATTGTCAGTAGCAAAAGCACCCGCTAGACGCATAAATGTCATTTCCATAGGTAAGCCCTTTGCAATATCTACTCCAAAGCGCTCACGGAACTCCTGCTTATCTAAGCGCAAGCCAAAGAGCTTTGTTGCAAAATAATAGCGCATATCGATAGTCTTACTTTTTGCACCCTGAGTCATGCTTGCAATGGGCATTTTGCCTGCTGCAATGCGCTCATGATATTCGCGCAGGCTAAAAGAATTCGTGTAATTCTGTCCGCGCAAATAAGACATAGCTCCCGAACCAATTCCCACGTATTCGGGATAGTCAACGATGTACTCATCAATAATCATGTCTTTATCGGCACTAAAAGTCCAAGCACTTGACCCTACAAAGCCTGCGCCATACAGTTCACTGCAAACTATCTTGTACATCTCATATTCGCGCTTAAAGTCTACTTTTCCAATATCTTTAGCCATTTGCTTACGGCGCAAAGGACTTGCAAGTAGAGGATAGAAAGTTGTCTGATTACATCCTGTCTGCTTTACCAAATCAAGATCACGCTGCAAGCTTTCAAAGCTCTGCGTAGGGAAGTTGAAAATCATATCCACATTGAAAGAATCAAATTTACCCTGAGTGCTCTGCACGGCTGCAAGTGTTTCTTCTGCACTACCCGTCGTCTTATAGCGACTCATATACTGAAGCAAGTTATCATCAAAGCTCTGAACGCCCACTGATAGGCGGTCAACACGCGAGCTTAGAGCATCAAATAGCTCATCGTTTAGGTCAGTCGGATTAGTTTCTGAAGAAACATCTTTAATGTCAGGAAAGAGCTCTTTTGCATAATCGATAGTTTTTGTGAGCTCATCAAGTAGAACAGTTGGTGTTCCGCCCCCAATATAAGTTGCATCAAAGTGATAGCCCAGTTCTTTTACCATCTCCAATTCGCGGCGCAAAGACTTAAAGTACTTACGCGTACGGTCTTCCTTGTAGTAAAAGCGATTGAAGGAACAGTAGGTGCAGAGCTGTTTGCAAAAAGGAATATGCATGTACAGCATATATTTAATGTCAGGATTAGCTTCTGGCAACATATCTGCAGTTGCAGCAGAGTCACCATTCAAATAGTTATTGTTAAGTAAGCGAGTACCTATACGTAAAGCACGTTCTGCGAGCATATTATTCTCCACTATATTCTAAATCGAAGTCCGCCAGGACTTTTCGTGCAGCTTCTTCTCCCCCATCAATGCAGTTGGGGATACCTACACCACGGAAGCAGCCACCAGCGCAAGCAAGCCCAGGTGTTAAGGACGAGCGCTCCTCAATGGTTTCGACGCGATCAAGATGTCCCATTTTATACTGAGACATCCCCAGCGTCCAGCGATACAGACGAGTAAACAGAGGTTGTGCATTTTTCGGCAAGTCCATAACATGCCGGAGTTCGTCCAAGACCAACTGGGTAAGCTCCTCATCAGAGAGATCCATGACAGCCTGATTCTTTGGAGTACCCACAAAGCCACGAATAAGCACGCGCCCTTCAGGGGCACGTCCAGGCCATTTAGTCGAAGACCACGAAGCTGCCAGCAAGTCGCGCTCCTCAACAGCAGGCACCAAAACACCAAAGCCATCGTTGCGGCTTTCTCCTAGGTCGTCTTCACGAAAGGCAAAGGAGACCGTTGCTGTGCTGATGTTGGGAATACCTTCGTAGGCAGCGGCGATTTCGGGGTCAAGGCTTTTAGTAAGCTTTGCGCCTGCGTATGATTCGGTAGCGATAATTACAGCATCTGCTTGTAGCTCTTCGCTGCCTTCGCTGTCGGTTTTTTCTTTGTCTTTAAGGGTTAGGCAGTAACTATTGTCTGGTGCACGTGTAATACTTTCAACATTCACAGCTGTGCGAATACTATGACTGGTGTGTTGTGCCATAGCGTCAGTCAACTGATGCATGCCTAGCTTATAGCTGGCAAAAACAGTATTTCCCCAAATGTTCTTCTTCTTTGAATCAGCTTTGGCAGCAGCCTTCGCTGCCATGCTCTTGCGCATTGCCTTAGCTTCGACCGTGCCACGAATAACACTGCCATACTTTTCTTCCATGTCAAAATACATAGGAAAGTGTGCCTCTAAGGACATGTCCTCAGGTTCTGATGCATGGACTCCTCCTAGGAAGGGCTCTGCAATATAGTCTAGAACCTCTTTGCCAAAACGACGTTCAACAAAGGAACCCATCGCTTCATCGCGCCGTGCTGCGCCCTTACCTTCCTTTGACTGCCCTGTCAGCGACCAGTCACGGGGCGGGATGGTCATCTCGCGAATCATGTCCATCTTACCTTCTTCAGAAAGCAGGTCGGTTTCAAACAAGGACTCTAAATCCGTCGGCACAAACATAACAAAGCCTTCAGGCAGCTCACGCATCTTGCCATCGCGATAAACGTAGACCTTTTTCTTTGCATTATTACTAGGAAGCCAATCATTTTCACAGCCCAGCAAAGTTGTCATGCGACGCCCACCTGGCTTATAAGCACTGAAGCAATCTGGTCCGCCATCAACAACATAGGGCTCGTTGCTTTCAGGGTCCAGGACAATCTCCCCCGCCACCTTGCCACCAACACGCTCATCGCGCTCCAGCAAAGTGTAGCTAATATCGAGCCCCGCCTGCTTTGCGCGCTCAAGGTAAAAAGCAGCAGCAAGCCCTGTGGCTCCTGCACCGATGATGGCTATGTGCAATGGCTTTGACATTATCTTGGTCCTCCTGGGCCACGACGCTTCTCTACTGGGTCTGCATAATCAATGCCCACTTCTTGCATTACTTTCCTCGCGGCCGCCTCGCCACTTTCCATGCAATTGGGCACACCAACCCCTGTGTAGGCTGCTCCTCCAAGGGAAAGACCCACCTGTTGACTCATATAGTTGTTGAGTACGTCCATACGATCATTGTGTCCCACAATATACTGCGGCATTGCACGGGGGAACCGGAAGACCTTTGCGTATGTTGGTTTTGCATCTGGCTTTAGTCCGAGTAAATCAACATAGGTTTTGCGGCAAAGTTCTATCAGTTCTTCATCAGGCAGATTATGCGTACTGTCATCACGTGCCCCACCTACGAAACCACGCAGCAGAATGGAGTTGTCTGGGGCACGTCCTGCCCACTTTGATGACATAAGCGATATGCCTGTTACGGCTTGCCTCTCTATACCAGGGGCCAGAATTCCGTGCCAATTCTTATCAAAATCTGCGTCATCTTTGTTCCATGCTGTGATTATGGTTGCACAGGATGAATGTGGGATATTGGACAGAATTTCTGCTGCTTCTGGAGCCAAATCTTCCAGCAGTTCCCCTGCTGTCCATGCTGGAGATGTTATCACCACAGCATCTGCTCGAACTTTTCGCTGCAAAGGAGATAAGAGGTGCTCTGCAATGTCCTCGCAACAACACGCATCATCCTTTAAGCAGGCTGTGGCTGCGGAGCTTGCTGAGTCACCCCTCATCTCCTTTGCAGCTATCTCATCAGTAAGTGCAGTAGTGGAGGATATGGGGGGTACTCCGACACACTCCGCAGGGGGAAGTTCTGACAGTGCGTCAACAGTGCGACGAGGACGTGGCGGATGCCCCTCATATCCTCCACTGCGAACAACATCTGTGTCTTCTGCAATCTGATTGCCTGCTTCGTCATGTTGGATACCTGAATAGCGAATGATTTCTGTGTTAGCTTCATCAGAAATCGTCAGTTCATACTTGCCATCTGCGTTTCGCTTGATGGCGCTTACTGGTGTACTTAGGTAGATATTTTCTTCACCTATGGCCTTTGCCATAGAGTTTGTATAGTCATCTAGCCCTTTTTTGCTTGAGCTAAAGAAAGTTGAGGCTGGCTTACCCGGTCTTGGAGGATGCTTCTTTTTCATCTCCTCTACCATTTTTCTTTGAGCCAGGAAGCCTAGAATTAGCGAGCCATACTTTTCTTCCATCTCTAATAACATGGGATAAGTACCTAGCGTTGACATAGTGTCAGGGTCTGAGCCATTGATTCCCCCTGTTAGGGGCTCTGCCAAGCGTTCGTAGCACTCATTGCCTAGGCGTCGACGTACTAGTGAGCCAATACTTTCATCTTCTCCCTGTGCACGTTTCCTGCGGGGCATAATTATATCTAGTGCCATGCGAAACTTTGCTGGCCACGAATAGAGTTTTGTTGTTGCCATGGGTAAGATTTTTGTAGGAGCAAACATCATGATGCCATCTGGCAGAGGAACTAGCTTGCCACCCTTCACAATGAAGGTCTGCTTCTTTGATTCATCTGTTCCAATTAGTTCATCTTCAGTGCCCATATAGCGCGCGACGCGCGACATAGATGCAGTCTTTCGACTAAGGTACGAATCGCTGCCACCATCTGCAATAGCAGTGCCACCACAGGGTAAAGGTGGTCGGTCAGTCCATAGCTGACCACCTACGCGTGCGTCTGATTCATACACGGAATAGCTAATATTGTGACCTGCATCTGCTGCCCGCTTTAGCTGATAGGCAGCTCCAAGTCCTGCAATTCCTGCGCCTATTATCGCCACATGAAAAGGCTTACTATTCCCCTTTATGCCTGCTGATTCGACTGCCCTTGCTGCATCTGCCCTATCTGCGATATCTTTTATTTCTGCTGACCTCATCAAGGGGTTCTCCCTTCCGCTAGCGCAATCTGAACAGATTCCATCATAGCTTCAATTAATGCAAGGTGTATTGATTCTGCTGTAGCAAGCGTAGAAGTACGCTCAAATCCTAATCCTAGTGCCTCAGCCTCTTTTGCTGCAGCAATATCTAAGTCATAAAGAACTTCCATGTGGTCGGTAGC
This sequence comes from Coriobacteriia bacterium, assembly GCA_009785705.1. Taxonomy (GTDB): domain Bacteria; phylum Actinomycetota; class Coriobacteriia; order WRKU01; family WQUG01; genus WRBW01. Next base: position 6,040 of record WQVS01000002.1, on the reverse strand, counting down.
AAAGCCTAAGGGGCAAACAATAGCCGTTTGAGCATTACTTGCGACAATGTCTCGCATAGCCTCATTAAGAGAGGGGCCAAGCCACTTTCCTCCGCGTGCACCCATTGAAACATAGGCTAGCGCACTGGAAGGAAACTCCTCAGTCCAGTCTTCCTTGAATCTTTCCTTTACGTCATCGATTGCAGCAAGCAGCTGCTGCTCATAACGTTCTGGGGTTTCTAGCGAATCATCAACAGGTAATGAATGTGCGACAAAAATAATGCGCTCACCACCAGTAGCACCTAGCCAGGCAAGGGTCTTGTGCAAGATATCTGCATGAGCCTGCACATAGGCAAGACTTAGTCCGAATACAGGCGCGCGCACTACCTCATTAATGCCTAGCTCTGCAGCCGCTTCAACGGTGCGCTGATAAGGGCCTTCCCAGGCCGCCCATGACTCATAGGCTGTCATAGACAGATAGACAATGCACTCACATCCAGCATCTGCAAGGCGCTTCAGGCTATCTTCTAGAAAAGGCTCTGTGAAGCCCATGGCGACTTCAACCAGCTGGATATCCTCTCCCAATTCTTCGGTCAAACCTCTGCTGCTTAAGCCAGCTTCTAAATCTTTAGCTATGGCATAAGCAATGTCCACATTGGGAGACTTCCCCCCAATCAGCTTGTACTTTTCACAAGCCGCTGTCACCACAGCAGGGGGCGGAGTAAAGCCCATTACGCGCTGCAACATAGGAGCGACCTCGTCCAAAGAACGAGGTCCCCCAAATCCAACTAATAATATGCCCGTTTTAACGTTTTGCATTATTTCTTTCGATGCTCAAGTCGTGCTTGAAGAAGATGAGTAAGTGGCGAGGCTGAATACGCCGCGTGCAACGCACGCAAGTGTTCCGCATCACCGCTTAATCGCTTTTTCATGCGCGACCACGGATACGTGGCGTACAACGTACGCGAGAATCCAAAATTGTCATTTAGGCGCTCTCTCGTGTGCGGATACGACGGGACTCTTCTTGTACTGTTCGGATAAAGAACCTCGCCTTGTCTGGGTCGGTATTTTTGTTGATACCGTGACCTAGATTAAAGATGTGTCCTGGACGGGTACCCACAGCCTCTAGAATGTCGACTACTGTATCCTTGATGATTTCTTCGCTTGCATAAAGAGTAATCGGGTCGATGTTACCCTGCAGACCAAACTTCGGGTCGATGGTCTTTACAGCATTCTTCATGTCCAGACGCCAGTCTAGACCCAAAATGTTTCCGCCTGCTTTTTGGACTAGGTCCATCATTGATGTGGCGCCATTGGCAAAGTGGATAACAGGAACATCTTTTCCGTCCTCGCCCTTACCCTTTGCGTAGGCAGTAACTGCATCAAGTACCTGCTTTGAATAAGGCAGGATACGCTTTTCATAATCGATTGGTGACACAAAACCAACCCAACTATCGAAGAGCTGGATAGCTTGTACTCCTGCATCGATTTGTGCACACATGTAGTCTGTGATTGACTTTGTGAACTTCGTCATCAGAATGTCCCAGCCCTCTGGTTCATTCCACATGAATGATTTGCAGTTAATGAATTCACGTGTGCCGCGACCTTCAATGGCATAGCTTGCCAAAGTGAAGGGTGCGCCACTGAAGCCGATGAGAGGCACTTTGTCTTTCAGTTCATTGCGAGCAATTTTAATTGATTCCATTACATAGGGAGTATCACGCAAAGGGTCACCAAACTTAAGCGCTTCTGCGTCTGCCTTTGAACGGATGGGGTTGTTGATTAGAGGACCAATGCCTGACTGGAACTCTAGGTCTAGTCCCATACCAGGGAACAACACTAGGATGTCACTGAATAGGATTGCGGCATCCACACCAATCAAATCTACTGGCTGCAAAGTCACTTCTACAGCAAGGTCTGGGTCGTAGCACATTTCAAGAAAAGTCTTATTTGCACGAATTTCGCGATATTCGCTCATGTAACGTCCAGCCTGACGCATCATCCATACTGGGGTGGCCTCGGTCTGCTCCAAACGAGCAGCACGAAGGAACAAGTCATTGAACGCCATACTTACCTCCTATGTCGGTTTTGCCAAAACAATATCTATAACCAGATTTGTAACACTGCATTACATTATAGCTCTGCGCCTGTTTATAGCGGACAGAAAATAGCAAACAATTTGCCACATAAGTAACAAGAGGAAAGATTTGTTGCCTTCGGCGACACATCATTTCGCTCGCTAGAAGCACTCACCTGCTGTGGTGCTTCGCTCCGCTCGCTAGAAGCACTCACCTGCGGTGGTGCTTCGCTCGCTCCACTCGTGTTACCATCAAGGGATGGTGACTGGAGGAAGCATAGACTGGGGAGAATTTCGAGCAGGAGTTCGTTCCGGGATTCCCATATTCTTAGGCTATCTTCCTATAGGAATCGCTTTTGGGATGCTTGCTGTTAGTTATGGCTTTTCCCCTTTTCAGGCGATACTCACCTCGGCACTCGTGCTTTCTGGCTCAGGTCAATTCGTAGCGCTCTCAACACTTGCCCTTAGTGGTTCTGTTATCGCAAGTGTTCTAGCTTCCACCGTTGTTAACCTGCGTTATGCACTGCTTAGTGTGACACTTTCGGCACATCTGCATGGCTTAAAGATGCGCATCCTTGCCTGGCTGGGCTTCACCATTACTGACGAAAGCTTTGCCATAAACAGTGCAGAGATTCGCGAACTTAGAGCAAGTCCTTCAAGTATGCTTGGGGTAGGCACCACGAGTTGGCTAGGATGGATAACAGGGACAAGCATTGGCGCTATAGGGTCACAGCACATGAGTGACCTCTCTGCCTTTGGGATTCACTTTGCCATGCCTGCAATGTATGCCGCACTCTTCATTGCCCTAGCCAACAACCGTAAGCAAATCTACTGCGGCATTGGGGCTGGATTCTTCGTCATGGCTCTCTATGGTCTCAATCTACTAGGGCTACAACTTGAAATCTACTGGTATGCTGTCATCGCAGCAATTGCTGCAGCAACTATCGCTGTAATAATCCTACCTGAAAATGAAAGTGCTGAAGAGGCTCTAATAACAGCATCCGAACCAGGTGCAGACACTCGCATATCCAGTGCAGCGCAGTCCACAAAAGCAGACAAAGCAACAAAGGCAGAGGAGGACACCCCCTAATGGAGCTCTCCCCTGTCACTATATATTTGCTCATCCTAGGGCTATGCCTAGCGAATTTCGCACTACGCTTCATCCCTCTTGCTGTAGTATCGCGCCTTGACATCCCTCGCCCCATCATACGCTGGCTGTCCTATATGCCCGTTGCCGTCATGGGGGCACTGGTTGCTGTTGAGGTTGTGATTCCTGCAGTGGATACCTTCCGCGCAGAACTTCAAGCCTATCAGGCAGTCCTACCCTACGCACAAGACGGAGGCAGCACACCCGATATAACTGGCATGTTCCTCATGCCTCTACCCGGTGTTCTGGGGGCACTTACGGCAATGCTGGTCTATCGCTATACTAAGAGCTTCATTGGGGCTACATTGGCTGGAATCGCTGTGTTTGCACTGCTACAATTGCTCCTTGGTACATAACACGTAAAACAAGGCGTGAGCAACGCGCAATCTAACAAGTATAGGAGTAACTCAGTGACCCACTTAAGAGACGTTACAACACTAGTTGTAGGCACTGGTCCTGCAGGTGTTATGGCCGCCTACTATGCCGCAGCAAAAGGTCCAGTACTTATGATAGACACCTTTACCCTGCCACGCGATAAAAGCTGCGGGGGGATGATTCACCCCTTATCGCAAAACATCTTGAATGAGATTCAACCCGTACCCGAATCTCTGCTACTAGACCCGCCTACGGTACAGTTTCGCTTTAACGACTGGGATAGGCAGATTATCAAAAACGTCGACCTACACTTCTTGAACGTCGACCGTATCCCCTTTGACGAATGGATGATGGGCCTACTGCCCGACAATGTCGAGGTTATGGATGCAACTTCTTTTATGGAACATGAAGTACTGGAAGGCGGGCGCCTGCAATCGAAGCTGCGCAAACATGGAGGAGAGATTGTCCATATCGTCAGCGACCACATCGTGGGGGCAGACGGACCCAGAAGCACGGTGCGCAAAAGCATCGACCTGCCAGCCTATAATCGCTATATTACTGTACAGGATTACTGCAAGCGCGAAGGCGACATTGACCCTGTTTTTGACTGCTTTTACTTTGCGGGTATTCGTGGCTTTGCGGCAGGCTATATTATTCCAAAAGATGACCGTGTGCTGGTGGGCTGCATCTATTTCCCCAATACCAGACGTGCCCATGAGCTGCAAGATAAGATACTGGACAGACTCCGCGAGCGTCTGCCCATTGGCGAAAGCCTAAAGCGCGAAGGTTGGATTGCGCCGCGTCACAGAACGGCAGATGACGTGGGATGGGGTATGGTCTCAGGTAAGGGGGCTGTCTTCTTAGCAGGTGAGGCTGGTGGATTTATATCCCCCACCAGTGGTGAAGGCATCAGCTGGGCACTCGACACAGGCAAGACAGTAGGTCAGGCTATCGCGGCACATGACGATGCTCAAGAAATGCTTGATAGCTATCAGCAACAGACACTGCGCCTGAAAAAAGACATAGCCCGCAGGCTGAAAATCTACCCCTTCATGACCTCAAGCAATGGCAAAAAGTTCGCTAAATACATACCAGAGTTCGTGATATCAAAAGTAACCCAGAATCTGTAAAAGTCCCAGTTTGGGACTTTTCGCTCGTATGTTTGCATAGCCTGTAGAGATACCCTTGACATAAGCGCATATCGCAGGTCAATAAAAATGCCACCCTCTTAGTGGGGTGGCATTTTACATAAGCATTTACAAAGATGATTGGTCAAGCTCTACAGCCAGACAATCGATTCTTTAACTTAGAGCCAAGTTACCTCGCCTGTTGCGATGTCATAGTTTGCTCCTAGTACAGGAACCTTTGCGATAGTTGCGTTTGCCTTGAGAACATCAACTTGACGCTGCGTGTTCTCTAGAGTTGCATCTTCTTTTCCACCATCACAAGAGATGTGTGGTCTGATGCCATCAAGTACTGCTTGCAGATTGTCTGATAGACCAGTTGCACCTGCGTGTGAGGTATGAACTGCGCCACACATTGTGTGACCTACAACAACTACTACAGCTACGCCTAGGTGCTCTACACCAAATTCTAGCGAACCAAGTACTGAAGTATCAGCTACGTTACCAGCATTTCTTAGTACGAATAGGTCACCAATCTTCTGGTCAAAGAAGATTTCTGGTGTTGTGCGTGAGTCAGCGCAGGTTAGGATTGCCGCAAAGGGCTTTTGTGCTTCTTTTGTTAGCTCTAGGTCTTTCTTGTTAGTATCTCTAGGCATTGGGGTATCGTTTACAAAACGAGCATTCCCTTCCTTAAGATACGTTAGTGCTAAATCGCTGTCAGTTACTTGAACATCGGGTGAGTGCAAATTCATGTAGGTATTCTCCTCTCGATTTCTGGTAATAACACACTAATGATACCGCAAGCACCGCCAAACAAAGGGCGGTACCCCATAGGGAATATGTGAATCTCTGTTGTAGAGAGAGTGACCACTAATCAAACTTGCCCTGATTTCGACTACTATCCTGCACTTCAGGCACTGCCTTTGGGATGCTCTCTGCATCTAGCCTGACTACTAGTAAAAGCTAACCTGATGGTGTGTGAGGTCTTCTCCCTTGTAGGTAAATCTTGCAGAAAATAGCTTATCGTCGCTTTCCTGCATCCATTCCCAGAATAGTCTGTCACCTGCCCATAGGTTTAAGTCTTGAATTTTATCTGTGTCGATCCATTGAAGGGTCCCCTCGCTGCAATGGCCTACTTCGCCTGTGAAACCTGTTGCTGTGTAGACGAAGATGAGCATTGGATCACTGCTCCCATCTTCTGTGGTGAAGGTCACCAGTCCCCGCAGCTGGAAATCTGTCAGAATGAGTCCTGTTTCTTCCTGTACCTCACGAACAAGACACTGCTCAGGGGATTCACCATGTTCGAACTTTCCTCCGATGCCAATCCATTTGCCCTCG
>WQVS01000001.1 GCA_009785705.1 Coriobacteriia bacterium | reverse complement strand
TCTAGTGCTTTTTTCTTGCCGAAACTTTTAGAGAGGCCTTCTGCCTTTATCGCGATGGCGGATTCGTCGTATACCCTCTTGTCTTTGCTCATAACACGGTTCCCCTTCCGTTTTGAGCATAGTATTGATTAATCATCGCCACTACATCGTCTTTGCTTAATTCAATTTTCTGAGCTTCTGTAACAAGCTCTGCGACCAATGAATGCAGTCCATTTTTTTGTCGCTGTGAAATGAGCTTCTCTTTTGCCCCCTCAGCCACTGTCATAGACTTACCGCGTTCTTTGATAAGTGTGCCATTTTGCACAAGAACATTAATACCTTTAGCGGCTGTTGCGGGATTTACTCCCAGCTCTTTAGAAAGAATTAATTGCGAATACGCAGGATTACCTTCAGGTAGGCGACCCACGATAATGTCATCTTCTATTGCTTCTGCAATTTGAAGGTAGATGGGCTTGATGCTGTCGAAATCAACCCGCACTTATGTGCCTCCAATTTCATATATCTACATTACTTATGTAAAGTAGTATAGTTGACTTAGGTAAGCAAGGTCAAGTACATCTGGAAATTGAATTGAGGTGCCAATTGACCGATGTCAACTGGCATGCTACTTCTGGAACGGCTTAAAGGGCAAATTTAGTTTATGGGTTCCTGCAATTTCGGATTTACGGCGATTAAAGAGCCATGCAGCAACCAAAAAGAAAAAGATCGCATAACTAAGCGTATAGACAATATCTTGAGCCTGACTTAATAGCCAAGGAACGAAATTGAAATTAGGATCATACCCGTAGTCCATAAAGATAATATCGAAAACACTATAATAAACATTGTGTCCCAGCAAGGGAATTTGATTAGCGGTAGCACCAGGAAATAACTGCAACGCCAACTGCACATATCCTGCTTTAAGCAATGGCGGAACAATAACAATGAAAAAAGACACTAAGAAACTGATGAGACGCGAACCGCCAATAGCGGCAGAAAATACTACAACGCTCACGCTGAAGAGCAGTGCAGGAAGTAGCATCGAAGGAAGTATGCCCATTCCAAGCGAAAAGAAGTATATTCCGTGTGAGGCATACATAACCGAAGACGCTATCGGAGATATAATTGCACGAACTATGAAAGTTATTACTAGAGTTACCGCAGTCCAGGAAAAAACTGCAAGTGTGTGACTTCCGCAAATCCTGCTGCATTTTTCAACCGGTAAAAGCAGTTTATCTGACTGGTTACGTTTCCAAAGAAAATTGAAAACCTTATAGCCCAACAAAAAGGGAACAAACCACACATAAAAATAAGATAGAAGAATAGCGTCAGTGAATGTCAGCTCAGCAAGAATGATGAGTACCAGAAATACTCCGCTAGAAATTGACCCTAATAGCCATATTCTACGTAGACCATCTAGGTACACTTTAGAAGAAAAGAAACTATTCATAAGTTCATTATAGCCCACGAAAAAGGAGGCCCCTTACGGGCCCTCCTTTTGCAAGCATTCTGAACATTCTAATACTTTGAGTGCTTCAGCACTAAGTGCCCCAGGTGGCAAGCTCGAGGGAAGCCTCATGCATTTAGAGTGCTCTAGGTGTTATAGATTAAGGAAAATAAGAGAAGGAGAAACTCTAGCGTAGTAACTACGTGAGTTTCCCCTTTTCGAAATTTGACGCAAAGATATAGCGCCTAGTGTACTCTAAGTTAGTCTTCTCCTAGATAAGCTTTACGCACTTCCTCATTAGCTAGCAACTCTTCGCCAGTACCGGAGAGCTTGATGATTCCTGTCTCCATTACATAACCACGGTCAGAGATACCTAGGGCAAGATTTGCATTTTGCTCAATCAGCAAGATGGTGATTCCTTCCGCATTTAACTTTAGGATAATCTCAAAAATTACCTCAATGATTACGGGTGCTAGACCCATGGAAGGTTCATCTAGCGTCAATAACTTTGGCTTTGCCATAAGTGCACGACCCATAGCCAACATTTGCTGTTCACCACCAGAAAGGGTTCCTGCCTTCTGATTCTTGCGCTCCTGCAGGCGCGGGAAGAACTCTAGTACTCTCTCATAGTCTTCCTTAATGCCATCCTTGTCATTGCGCAAGAAAGCACCCATGTCTAAGTTTTCTGCAACAGTCATCTGCGGGAAAACGCGACGCCCTTCAGGCACCTGAATAAGGCTCTTCTTTGTAATGTCGTGAGGCTTCTTACCTGTGATGTCTTCCCCATCAAAGGTAATCGTACCCTGATGCGGCGACTCAAGTCCGCTCAAGGTGCGCAATGTAGTTGACTTGCCAGCACCATTGGCACCAATTAGGGTTACAATCTCACCCTCAGCAACGTCAAAGGAGATGCCTTTAATAGCACGGATTTTGCCGTAGCTTGTATGTATATCCTTTACGCTAAGCAGCATCGTTTTTCTCCTTAATATCTGCATCCATCACCATGACAACACCGTCACTGTCCATAACAGCCTCTTCTGGTGCAGCCTCTGGTGCAGGCGTTGCTGGTGGAGTTGCCACCTTTTCGCCTCTTGATTCAAGAAGTGCCTGTCTTTTTGCCTTAATAGCTGCTTCCATATCTTGACCTAGGTAGGCCTCGATAACAGCAGGATTAGACTGAATTTCTGCAGGTAGGCCTTCTGCAATCAATTTGCCGAAGTCTAGTACGTAAATGTACTCTGCAAGGTTCATGACAACCTTCATATCATGCTCAATCAAGAATACTGTGATATTAAGCTCATCACGAATTCGCAAAATAAGGTCATCCAAATCAGCACTTTCAGATTCATTCATACCTGCCGCTGGCTCATCAAGACAAACTAGCTTTGGCTCTGTAGCCAGTGCGCGCGCTATTTCTAGACGACGCTGTGCACCGTAAGGTAGATTAGCTGCAAGATCGTTGGCATGATCAGTCAGGCCAACAAAATCTAGCCATCTTTCAGCGTCTTCCTGGATTTGCCTTTCTTCACGCCTAAAAGAAGGTGTACGGAAAGTTGCACCAAAGAAGCCTGAGTGCGTACGAACGTGACGGCCAACCATGACGTTCTCTAGCACTGTCATTTCTTTAAACAGGCGAATGTTTTGGAAAGTGCGGCTAATGCCCCAATCTGCAATGACGTGTGTCTTCTTGCCTGAAACTGACCTTCCTTCAAAAAGAATTTCGCCTTCGGTTGGAGTATAGATTCCCGTCAGCAGGTTAAAGAATGTTGTCTTACCTGCACCATTAGGACCAATCAAAGCAACAATCGTGCCAGCCTCAATATTCATGTTTACTGAATCAACAGCACGCAAGCCGCCGAACTGGATAGTTGCATTGGTTGCCTGCATGAGGTAACCCTGATGTTCTGCTACTACTTTATTCATGAGCCTGCACCTCCTTTCGGAGCTGCGCCGGTTGTTGCGGCAGATGCATCACTATTGTCTCCTTTGCCGGACTTAGCTTTTCCAAACAACTTGTAGAACTTGGGCTTCATCGGAATAAGGCCTTCTGTTCTAACAGCCATCATGATTACCATGAGAAGTCCCAAGAAAAGATTACGGAAGTTTGCAACCATTGACTGAATGTCTCCACCTGCTTGACCTAAGTGGTTCATAGCAAACCAGCGTATGAGTTCTGGGAAGCCCATAATCAAAACGCCACCAACCAAGACACCAGGGATTGATCCCATACCACCGATTACTACGATGGCAAGAACAATAACTGAATTAAGGAACGAGAAGGGTTCTGGTGATATGCCACCCAGGAAGAATCCAAAGCAGGCACCTGCGATACCGCCCCAGAATGCTCCCAATACAAAGGCCCAAGTCTTTGCCTTTGTAATGTTAACACCCATGGCAGAAGCAGCAACCTCATCTTCGCGCATGGCAGCCCAGCTGCGACCCAAGCGTGAGTTATCCTGGTTGCGCACTACAATAATGGCAATGATAAGCATGATTAATACCATGTAGTACCAGTACACGTTTCTGGTAACGGTAAAGAAGAACTCATTCCCTATTGCCCACTGCACAGTATCGCGCAGATACTCAAAGAACGGCGGCGAAGGCATGAAGTCTCCACTTTTTGGCAATCCTAACAGTCCATTGGTAAGATCAAAGGGATTGTTCTGCAAGGTAATACGAACAATTTCTCCGAAGCCAAGTGTTACGATTGCTAAATAGTCACCGCGTAAGCGCATAACGGGAAGACTCAATAGCCAGCCCACAAAGGCTGCCACAAGTCCTGCCCCAACCATTACTACAGGAAACACTAATCCCTCAAGGCTAGGCCCTAATAGATTTGCAAGAGGAATGGCTAATATTATTGCCGCGTAAGTACCCACAGCGTAAAACGCCATACGTCCGAAGTCCAGCATACCTGCATAGCCTATTACAATATTGAGACCAAGTGCCAAAATAACGTAGAGTCCAATACCTACTAATGAAGCGAGGAGCAATGCCTCGCCCATACCTTGAAGGTAGATTGGAAGAACAAAAAGAACAACTAGCAACAGGGCCGTCAGAGCAATCTTTAAAGGAGTAGTAGCCTTCTTGCCACTAAACATTGGCTTGGCAATATTGCCAAAGACTGCCTCTGCGGCTGAAGGCTTCCCTTTTACTGCCTGATCTTCGTAAGCTGCAGTAGTATTTTTAGATGTATTTTTAGTATTAGTCATAGTATCTACACCTTCTCTACTACAGACTCTCCAAGCAAGCCGCCTGGTCTAAATATCAGAATCAAAATCAAAATAGCAAAGGTGATTACGTCACGATACGCAATCGAAAGGTAACCAGATGCAAGAGCCTCTAGGACTCCGATAAGGAAACCACCTAACATGGCTCCACGCAGGTTTCCAATTCCACCCAGTACTGCAGCTGTAAAAGCCTTAATACCAGGGAAGAGACCCATATTAAAGGTAACAACACCATACTTTAGACCGAAGAAGGTACCAGCCACAGCTCCGAGTGCTGGACCAATAAAGAAGGTCAAAGCAATAACAGAGTTAATGTTGATTCCCATAAGGCCTGCTGCATCCTTATCCTGAGACGTCGCACGCATAGCTTTACCTAGCTTTGACTTAGAAACAAAGCGGTCAAGCGTGAAGAGCAACACAAGACAAGTAACAAAGATAATCAAATCAATGGGCGCAATTCTAATCGACCCAAAGAGTGGTACAGCGTTAAGGTTTGCAAGAAACTCTGGTGTTGGAAACACCATTCTGTGACCAACTGCAAGCAGTACAAAGTTCTGCAAGAACAATGACATACCCAATGCAGAAATCAGGGCGCATAGGCGAGGTGAGTTTCTCAGTGGCCTATAAGCAAAGCGCTCAATTGTCATACCTAGCAAACCGGTAAGGACGGCTGCAACGCCAAAGACAATCAGCATCATAAGAATAAATCCTAGTGCCGTCGTCGTAAAAAAGGGCTGCGTCGACTGCAGGATACTCAAAGGGGCAAAAAAGTCACTAGCTGTAGCAATAGTAGACTCGTTGCTCAACAGGTTAAGTACACCATAACCTATAAAGCCACCCGTCATGAACATCTCTGCATGCGCAAAGTTAATCATCAACAGAATACCGTAGACGAGAGTGAATCCTAGCGCAATAAGCGCATACATTCCCCCTAGGGTCAAACCATCAATGAGAAGTTGAACAAAAAATTCCATATGGCTGCCTTTTGTTTAATCAGAGAAGAAGCACGTTGCTAGGCATCTACACGGCTAAGCCGGCTTAAACGATGCATACAAACGCGCCTCTTCTGCTTGCTCTCATTCGCACAAAACAACTTAATGGCGGCAAAGCATTGACCTTATATGTATGAAGGTCAATGCTTCTGCAGCCTAAATCAAATCTTAGAACTAACTAACTTAAGGTGTTGAAACATCGGGATGGATAATCCACTCGCCACCATCTACTAGGAAGGTTGAAACGATTGGGTTAGCACTGTCACCGTTAGCATCGAAAGATACAGGACCTGTTACGCCAGGGAAGTTGATTCCTGCAACTGCATCGATAATTGCTCTACGACCAGCTGGAGTTGCCACATTGTCAACACCGTCTGCACGAGCTACTTCGTATACTGCATTGATGATTGCGTTTGCTGCATCGAAAGCAAATGCATCAAATCCACCAGGAGTGTTACCTGTTAGAGCTACAAAGTCCTCAATGAATGCTGCGCCTTCTGGCATGTCTTCAATAGGCATACCTGGCTTAGTTGCGATAGTTCCTTCTGACTGTTGACCAGCTTCAGTGATGAAACCATCAACCTGAATTCCGTCTCCACCCATTGTAGGACCTTCAAAACCACCGTCTTTTAGTTGGCGAGCAAACATTGCGCCAGCACCAGAGCTTGAATCATAAGTACCTGCAAAGAATACAAAGTCTGGATCTGCAGCATTAATTCTAGTTACTACAGGAGCAAAGTCTGATTCTTGCTGAGCTGTTCTTTCTTCAAGAAGGATTTCGCCACCAATGTTTTCCCATTGCTCTTTAAACGCAGCAGCTAGACCTTCACCGTAAGGGCTTGAATCATCAATAAGAACTGCAGTGCGGAAACCTAGTTCCCACGCTGAGTCTGCAGCAGTAGGACCTTGAAGAGCATCTGTTGCACAGGTGCGGAAGAAGTTATCGCGACCCATGTGTGTTAGGTCTGGTCTGGTTGAACCATAGCTGATTTGAACTACGCCATGTTCGTTGTATACAAGACCTGCAGGATCAGTTACACCTGAGTTAAAGTGACCAACAACGCCAACTAGGTCTCTCTCTGAAATAAGAGCACCTGCTACCTGTGGAGCCATTGATGGGTCTGACTGATCGTCACCCTCAACAACTCTAAACTGGATTCCCAAGTCACGAGCTTCGTCACTTGCGTTAGCTTGCTCAACAGCAAGCAGTGTTGCATCACGTGCGCCTACTCCAAAGCTTACTGCACCCTGTGAAATAGGGCCACCAAAACCGATTACGAATGTTGTGGTGTCGCCATTGCGTGCATCATCGCCATTCTCATAGCCATTGTCATCGCCGTTACAGGCAACAAGGGCAAAAGCTAGGGCGAGAGCAACCATGGCTGCCAAAATAAAGCGTAGTTTACGTTTCATCTCTTTCTACCTTCCTTCGTTTTCCTTACTTACTTTACCGAGCACTTTCTACGAAACAATCAGTCCACCAGAAAAAGTACTGTTTCAAGTGCTTGGTTTCTGGCAACTTGGACTCAAAGTTAGCACAAGGAATATAGAAGCCTGTCACCGATACGTTTCTTTTCCGTTAAATGGTAAGTATAAGGGGGTGAATGAAAAAGGATAGTGCCAAAAAAGAAAAGGGAGCGCACTATGCGTACGCCCCTTTTATATAACAACAATTTTTAGAGTGCTCCAGATAGTGCGAATCAAGAAGCCCAGATTTTTTGGAATGATAAGCGTAGTCAGCTACGTATCCGTTTCAAAAAATCTGAGCGACGCAAAGTTGCGCTATCTGGAGCGCTCTAGAATCTTCTTTTTAAGAAGTCTGGTATATCTATATCGTCATCTGCTGCTGATGGGCCACCTAGTGGTTCAAATTTCGGAATGTGACCTGTTGCCTCTGAGTCTTCTCCGGCACCACTCATGATGCTCTCAATTCCCACGGTCTCTGAAGATTTTCTCTTTTGACCTCCCGCAAACCCTGTTGCGATTACCGTAACTCTAATTTGATCACCCAGAGAGTCATCGATTACGGTACCAAAGATAATGTTGGCATCAGGTGCTGCAGCATTTGCTACGATTTCTGCAGCTTCATTAGCTTCAAGCATACCCAGGTCGCTACCGCCAGCCAGAGAAAGCAGTAGACCATCTGCGCCCTGGATAGACGCTTCTAGCAGCGGGCTTGAGATTGCCGCTGTGGCAGCATCTACTGCACGATTGTCCCCACTTGCAAGGCCGATACCCATAAGTGCTGAGCCTTTGTCTTCCATAACTGTGCGCACATCTGCAAAGTCAAGGTTGATAAGGCCAGGAACGGTAATCAAGTCAGTAATGCCTTGCGTTCCTTGACGCAACACATCATCTGCATAGCGGAAAGCATCAAGCATAGATGTTTTCTTCTCTGCGACTTGCAGTAGCCTGTCATTAGGAATGACAATGAGAGTATCTACTTCTTCCATTAATTTCTTAATGCCCTCTTCAGCCTGCTTCTTGCGCTTATTTCCCTCAAAGGAGAAGGGGCGTGTAACAACTGCTACGGTCAGCGCACCAATTTCTTCGCGGGCAATCTCTGCAACAACGGGGGCTGCACCTGTGCCCGTGCCACCACCCTCGCCTGCTGTGATAAAGACCATGTCTGCACCTTGCAGTGCTTCACGGATTTCTGCTCTATTTTCTTCTGCAGCCTGGGCCCCAATATCAGGGACTGCACCTGCACCAAGACCCTTGGTCAGATTGACGCCAATGTGCACCTTATAGTCTGCATCTGACATGAGGAGTGCTTGAGCATCAGTATTAATTGCAATAAACTCAACGCCCTTTACCCCAGCTTCAATCATTCGATTGACCGCATTGGTACCGCCGCCGCCAATACCAACAACCTTAATGACTGCTAGGTAATTTGCACCTGTGTCCAACATATCTTTACTACCGCCTTCCAGTTTTCCCCCACGTACCCATACTTAAAATAAGCTTCAAGTCTAAGGTTCAAGTTTAAGTTAAGGGTGTAGTCATAACAGCGAATAATCTCATTAGTTCAGCCAAGGTTCAAGCTTAGATAGATAATAAGTCTAAATCGCTACTTTAATGTTAAACTAAAACACAGCTCACAGGGTGTATCCATAGCAAGATTTCTTAAAGAACGTTACCCCTATGTTACCTCACATTTAAGCCACGCCAGGTCGGATTCTCTATACTGCGCACATTGATGAGCACCACATTCTCGCCATGTGCTTCAAGAATGCCTAGGATAATTGTGCTTTTATCAGCTAGGTTATCTGCCCTTCCCACATCTAGCTCTACCCCATCAGTAGTAAAAAGAGATGTCCTGCCAATTTCTGAAGCAGAGATGCGCTGAACGCGTGATACAATCTGAGAATCTAACCCACGCAGGTGCGCAAGCACGTTTTGCAGAGATTCATCTGCTACAGGTTCGCCCCACTCTGTAGTGAACTCTATAACCTCTGAGACAGGAATGATGTTGAAATTTTCTACATCAACATTTTCCACTGTTCCTGTTGGATTAATGATTTCAGTGCCATCCCCCTCAATCATGCCCAACCACCTACCGTCACTCGAAGCAACCCAGCTGACTTCACCCGCCTCAACCTTTATAGCAGGAGTGCGCTCTGATATCTCTATACTTACTCCACTGGGGAAATGAGTTGAGACACTGGCGCGTGCAATCCAAGGATTAGCTTGAAGGCGATCTTCAATTTCTGAAGTATCCATCGTAAGGGTGGAATGGGCAGGACTTACTTGGGCAATGCTCTCTATATCATCTATGCTCAAAAAGCGCGCACCTTGTACCTGCACATCGTCTGGATAAAAGAGTGATGAATCTGCCAAGACAAAACCGCCCCATATAAGCAAACCCAAAACACTGGCGGCGAAAGTAAACATACCTGCAATTTTTAGAACACGTAGACGATGCTCACCTCTGCGTGCTCGCTGCTTACGGTCTACCTCTCTTTGTTCCTTAGTCTTTCTATTAGGTTCAAATTTTTCATCAAGGGTACTCTCTTTCTGTCTACCAGAACGACCCGAGCTACTCACCTTTGCTAAAGGATCTGTGTCCTTATAGGAGATTGAACGCCTAGCGACTCCTCTAGATGTTGATGTGTCTAGTTTTGACCCTATGCGTCTAACAGGTCTTCCTGCAGCACGCTCTCTCTCAGCAGTTTTGCTTCGAGCTTCATAATTGGATTCAGGAGAAACGTTTTGTTGTTGCTGCCTTTTTGGAGCGCGCAAACGAAGTTCTGGCTGCGAAGCAGCAGCACCTTGAAATCTTTCAGGTGATTCAATCTGATTTGAATCCTGCGAATGATGCCTTGATGAGCGACGAGAGGCAGATGAAGTACTACGTGAAGCTTTTGCCGACTCTCGTCTCCTACCTCTCCTTTCGGCATCAGTCTCATGGTAGGGCTTCTTGCCTGCAGTCCTACTTTCACGCAAGCGGTCGCGGCTGTCCTGATTACTTAATCTGGCGCTCATGCTGTTCGCGAACAAATTCTGGGCCAACGCCCGTCACATCTCCTGCCCCCATAGTAATGAGCAGATCTCCTGACCTTGTATTTTTGCAAAGATAGTCCGATAAATTCTGTCTGCGTGGCAACCACACAACCTGCGCATCAGGATTGCAATTCAAAATCGAATTCACTATAGTGCGCCCAGAGATTCCAGGAATGGGAGTTTCTCCCCCACTAAATACATCTGTAAGTATTACTAAATCCGCGTGCTTGAAAGCAGATCCGAATTCTTGCTCAAAGGCTTGAGTTCGGCTATAGCGATGCGGCTGGAAGACAACAACGGTTCGCTTGTAGCCCAGGTTCTTTGCCCCTTCAAGAGTTACTGCAATTTCAGTAGGGTGATGACCATAGTCGTCAACAAGAGTAACCCCGCCACATTCCCCTGTGAATTCAAAGCGGCGACGTACTCCCTGGAAACTTCCAAGAGCTGAAGCGGCTTCTTGTGGACTGACTCCCAAGCTAACGACAGTTGCGAACACGGCAGTTGCATTAGACACCATGTGTTCACCTGGCAAAGTAATACTTGCAGGATAAGACTGACCTTGATATTCAATAATGAAGTCTGAACCAGGCTTGCCCGCAAAAGGTCTAACATTCGAATAGCGAATATTGCAGTCGGCCCCTGAACCGTAGGTCAACATGTTTTTTCCTGAGGCCCTACCTAGCTCTAGCAATTCCTTATCATCGCCGCAGGCGACAAGAAGTCCCTCTTCAGGAATACGACCGATAAAGTCTGCGAAGACTTGCTCTAATTGTTCGTAAGAATCGTAGTGATCAACATGCTCTTGTTCTAGGTTGGTGATAATCGCAATCTGCGGAGTCAGCCAAACAAAGGAGCCATCACTTTCGTCAGCCTCTACTACATGCAGGTCACCAGAGCCCTCACGTGCATTTGCTGAAAAAGCATCTACTTCCCCGCCGATGCAAAATCCTGGATTTTTACCCAACACTTCAAGGGTATTTGCAAGCATTGAGCTGGTTGAAGTTTTTCCGTGAGTTCCTGCAACAGCAAGGGTCGTTATGTCTTTGGTGATTTCTGCAAGCATCTGAGCCCTTTTCCAAACAGGCAGATTCCTGCGACGCGCTTCTCTTAGTTCAGGATTCTTCTCTTCTGGAATTGCGGTAGAAATAACCACAACTTCCGGGTTGCCCAGATTGGCAGCATCATGGCCAATAAAGACATCCATACCCGCAGACTGAAGTGTGCGCGTATAGCGACTTTCTTTCAAGTCGGATCCCGTTATTCTGACCCCGCGCTGTAGCAATACAAGTGCAAGAGCACTCATCCCTGCACCGCCAACACCAATGAAGTGAGCATATACAGGCCTATTGTCCAAGTTGTTATCTGAGCTATTTTTTGAAGCTACTGTCATTCTTTACATATCCTTATGCATATCAAGCTATTTAGCTTACTGCTTGTCATCAAGCAAGTTCACAATTGCATCTGCAAGCGCCTCAGCCGCATTAGGCTTACCCATATCTAAGGCATGCTTTGCCATCGCAGCAAGCATCTGCGCATTACCTGTCAATTCTAAGAGAGTCTCTACGAAAACTGAAGGGTTGTCTTCATTGGTTCCTGAGGTGTAATCTGCACTCTGATCTTCTATTGCTTGATTTTTCGGCTGCAATTGTTTGTCAGCAATAAGTCTAGCACCGCCCAAATCAACGAGCGCCTGCGCATTGGTAGTCTGGTGGTCATCAGTTGCATAAGGATAGGGTATCAATACAGAAGGTTTACCCAGTACCGTTAATTCAGCTATAGACGTAGCCCCTGCACGTGCTACTACAAGGTCTGCACTATCCATAACATCGCCCATATTCTCAATATAGGGCAAAGCATGGTAACGTGACCTCAAATCAGGGTAGGTTTCGAACAGCTTTTCCAAGCCCTTTACGACCGTGTCATATTCAAGCTTTCCTGTGCCGTGAACAATGTGCAGATTGGGCCGCTGGGTCAATAAGTGCTGCGCAGCTGCAAGGGATGCCTGATTGATATTGCGTGCACCTCTGCTGCCTCCAAATATCAGGAGCACCTGTGCTGTAGTGGGAATGCCTAATTCTGCTCGCGCACGTGCGCCGTCAGCACTATGAACAGACTTTCTAACAGGATTTCCAATATGCTCACAGCTTGCCTTCATATCTTGGGGTAAACCAGCAGTTTCTGGATAGGTTAACGCAAGGTAGTTGGCACTAGCTGCAAGTAGGCGATTTGTCATCCCGACATGCGAGTTTTGCTCATGTACAATAAGTGGAATTTTGCGCATAGTAGCTGCAATTCCTACTGGAACACTAACATAACCGCCAAAGCATACTACAGCTGCAGGATGCTCTTTTTTAAGTAATGATAATGCCTGTCTGATACCCCACAGCGCCTTTAATCCTGAAGTAAGTAAGGTCAAAGGCCTTGAGCGATCAAAGCCCCCCGTTGAAATCGCCGTGAAATCTATGTCTGCATCTGCTGCCAGTTGAGCCTCAGGTCCTGAGGCTGTGCCCACGAAAGACAACTCTATCTGACGGCTACGTAGCTCATCTGCGAGAGCGAGGGCCGGATATATGTGCCCCGCTGTCCCACCGCCACTCAAAATCATCTTCATCGTCCTCGGGCTCCTTTACTTCCTCTACTCTAAGTTTTCGTCTAGTCTTCGGGGGCTTTTTCTCTGTAGTACTCTGCCTGACTTTTCCTTCTTCTGGAGCAAGCTGTCCATAGCGCGCAACAGAGAATATGAGACCAATTAATATAAAGGCACTTATCATCGCAGAGCCACCCAGTGTAATGAAAGGTAGTGGCTTTCCTGTTACCGGACCTAAACTTATCACGGCGAAAATGTTAAGGAGTGCCTGGAAAACAATGAGTACTGTTGCACCACCGGCAATAGCAGTACCTAGACGGTCTTTAGCACGCGAAGCAATGTGCAGCCCTCCCCACAGAATGAAGGCAAAAGCAATCAGAACTAAAAATACCCCTATAAGACCCAACTCTTCACCTAAAATCGCAATGATGAAATCGTTATGAGCTTCAGGTAAATAGCGGAATTTCTGGCGCGATAAACCAGGTCCAAGACCTAAGATGCCGCCTGAGCCTAAAGCAAGCTCTGCTTGCCAGGTTTGATGAGGAACAACACCATCAGTCCAACGTGTAATAAATTCAAATACGCGGCGCTGTTGATAGCCACCGTCCATAAGAAAAATTCTTCCTAAGAAAAGTACACCCAAGCCCCCGAGTCCTGCGACAAGGCGCCCCCAAGGCCAACCCGACAACACATAGGCAGTAAAGAGGCCAACACCAATAATAAGAACAGTACCAACGTCAGGAGAAGCAAAAATTGCAAGTACGCTGCCTCCTATAAGAATCGCTGGCATAATCCAGTCTCGACGATAAAGGGGCAAGGATGCTTGAGTCTTCTGTCGCTCTGGCCCCTTATCATCGGCATCTTTTGCCCAAGCACAATAGGATGCCATGAGAAATAACAGGACAGGCTTTGCAAACTCTGAAGGCTGGAAGGAGAATATACCAAGGTCAATCCAGCGCGCTGATCCCAGTACCGGCCTTCCTGCAATTGCTAGAAACAACAACATCAGTAGCAATCCCCACGCAATGGGAACCATGTAGGGTGCAAGCTTTCTGTAATCCAATCGAGCTATGAGAATAGCAATAATCGCACCGACGATAGCAAAGACTAGATGTCTGAAGCCTGCGGCATAGGCAGAGGTGAATAAGGTAGCAACAAAGCCCAATAAGCCTGAGCTTTCATTTGATAAATCCGCTGCTCCCTGTGTTTCGCCAGCTTGTGCTCCCTCCAGAGCCTCTTCAAGTGCAGCATAATAGTCAAGTTCTAACTCAATAGCCTGCTCTGGGCTTAAGTATTCTTGGCTTTGTGCTGCAAACTCGCGCTGAACTTGACGGATAACAGCATCATTACTTGAAGCTGAAAAAGCCATAATAAGACTTATGCCAACCAGCACAGTGATTGCTATCAAAATGAGATAGCGTGCCACGGGGCTCCCTCCCCACTCGGGCAAATTTGCACTCAAGTTGAACTTTGGCAAAGCTGCCTTTGCCTGCTTTTTGCGCTTATTATCTGCCATTAGATTTCCCCTGCAGCATCTAAGTCTTGGCAAATTGAAGAGGATAAAGGTGTGTCAATCGCTGCTACAGTCGAATAAAAGGTCTCGACGAGTGCCTTGAAGTAGAGTCCTCGCTGTTCATAGTTATCAAATTCATCAAATGAGGCATTTGCCGGGGAAAGCATCACTACTTGCTGTGAATCCGCATGTTTACATGCGAAAAATACAGCGTCTCTCATGGTCTCAAAGCTTAATATCTGCTGCCCTTCTGCGATATCAGTCGAAAGCGCAGAGAAGCAAGAATTCAATTCTTTAGCTGCTTGTCCAAAAAGAAGTATAGTTTGTGCACGTGCTAGAGCAGCTTTCGCCAGGTCAAGATAATCTGCACCTTTCCCCTGTCCCCCTAAAAGCAAAGTAAGCTCTAAACCTGCATAAGCACTTAATGCAGAAATGCTTGCATCAGAATTGGTCGACTTCGAGTCATTTACATAGATGACTTCTTCGAAAGTTCCAATTTCTTGCATTCGATGTGGCTGCGGTGAAAAGTCTTTTAGTGCCTGGGCTATATCTGCATCTGGCACTTTACAATAGCGTCCAATCGCAGTGGCAAAGCAGGCATTCGTTAAGTTATGCTTTCCCTTTAAGTTAAGCTCTTTTTCATCTGCAGGCAGACAGTAGTCATCTACAGAGATTGTTTCTACTCGTGCGCCACGCTTTACTGCAGCACGGGCTGCCGAAGCAATCAAGACTTGTGTCTGTTCGTGCAGACAATCTTCATGAGGCAGAAGAACAAGATCATCATTGCGTGAGTTTGCAAAAATCTCGCACTTATCAGCAGCATAACTTTCAATATTCTTATGCCAATCCAGATGGTCAGAGCTTAGATTAAGCAGAGCTGCGACCTGTGGCCGGAATTTACCCAAGCGCGCTGCTTGAAAGGAGCTAATCTCTGCAACAAAGTAATCGCCTGGACGCACTCTGTTTAACAATTCCAGTGCTGGAGTACCAATATTGCCTACGCTAAAAACCTGAACGTCTGCTTTGGCTGAAAGAACTTCGCGAACCAGTTCTGTAGTTGTAGTCTTACCATTAGTTCCTGTAATCGCAATCCAGTTCAATCCTGCTGGCGATAGACGATAAGCAAGTTCAAGCTCAGAAACAACTTCATGGGACTGGGCGTAGGCAGATTTCGCAAGACTAGTATGCGGAGCAAGTCCAGGAGTAATAATGCAAATATCGTAAGACTTCTCTTCTGTGCCTGTAACGTTCAGCCCGTTGTCTTGAGCGCCTTTTGCTAAGTCTGTTGGCGCTGCAGGTACTTGCTCTACTCCAAAGTGAGCATGTAGCCCCATTTCAGTAGGAGTATCCCGGTGAAGCTTCTCAAGAAAAACATCGAGGCTGTCTGATTGAGCAGAATCTACAAGAGTCAATGACTTCATGCCTAATTGCTTAGCAGATTTCAGCAAAAATCGAGCAGTCGATTGACCGCTCTTGCCAACACCTACAATAAGAACCTTCTCAAAGCTGTCTCTGGAAGGACTTTTTGCTTGCAGATGCACATTCTCAGCAAATTGCTCAGTATTATGTTCCTGCCCATCATGCACTATTTAGTCTTGCCTCTCTTCATATGCAGAATTATCCGCCCACACGTGTCAGCTCATAGAAGAAGAGTGCGAAACCAAAGGCTGCCATACATCCTGTAATAATGCAGAAACGCACCATAATGGTAGTTTCTGACCACTTCATCATTTCGAAGTGGTGATGGATGGGTGCCATCTTGAAAACACGCTTACCAGTCATTTTAAATACCAGCACTTGAATCACTACAGACAGGGCTTCAATGACAAAAATCCCCCCAATGATAACAACGAGCAATTCTGTTTTTGTCACTAGAGCTAAGCCTGCGATAGCTCCACCCAAGGCTAAAGATCCCGTATCTCCCATAAATATTTTTGCAGGATAACAATTCCACCAGAGAAAGCCGATACAGCCACCAGCAATGGCAGTTGCAATAATGGCAAGAGGAAGCGAACCTGAAGCATAAGCAATGGCTGCAAAAACTAAAGTCACGATAGTAACAGTGCCTGCTGCTAAACCATCAAGACCATCGGTAAGATTAACGGCATTGGTCAAGCCTACAATCATAATAAGAGCAAAAAGCAAGTATATCCACGGGATAACCAGAGTGATAGATCCTAGAAAAGCAGGCAAAGTAAAGGAGCTTGCCACTTGAGATAAGGGAATGTAGAAATCCGTCAAAGGAACATAGATATTTGCTGATACGCCCACCCAATTGATTGCTGCAAGGGTAGTTCCTATGGCGATTAGTAGCTGTCCTACAATTTTCGCGCGAGCAGAGAGTCCTAAGCTGCGCTTTTTCGCAACTTTAATATAGTCATCAATAAAGCCCAGTAGACCGCAGCCCAGCATGCAGAGCAACACGGTGATACCCGCGCGAACTCCCGTGTTAAACATCTCAATGCGATGTGCACTGGCATTGGCAATCATTGGATGAACAAAGACCACCATCGCTGTAAATAGCGCAGCTGCAACAAGTAGGATAACAATTCCACCCATGGTAGGTGTTCCATGCTTTACAAGATGCTCTTGAATGCCCTCTGCCCTAATCTGCTGACCGATATCTCGCTTTTGCAAAAAGCTAATCAACAAAGGTGTAATCATGGCAACCAATACCACTGACAGGCTAAGGGTCATGAAGACCTGAAAAGCAGGATACTGAGCAAGGCCAGCTAACATGGACAATCTCCTTCTATACTTAATGCTTCTTTGATGCGTTCTAGCTGCATACCACGCGACCCTTTAATCAATATGAGCGAACCTGATGTTAGCTCACCTGCAAGACTCTTAATAAGTAGATCCATATCTGTGAAAGAGCGCAATTCAGGAATATTTTCAGTACTTAATCCCGCGCTCAGTTCACGTAATACGTCTTGCGTTGCCAAACTATAGGCTGGGCCAAAGGTATAGACAAGGGTGATATTAAGCAGGCCTGCTAAAAGAAGCATTTCCTTGTGGACTCTTGCACTGTGCTCTCCCATTTCTAGCATGTCACCTAGGATGGCAATGCGTATACCAGTCCTTGCATCCCCCAGTTCTGAAACAGCCAGGGTCTTCAGTGAGACTGCCGTGGATTCTGGGTTAGCGTTATAACAGTCTACAAGGATACTTGTGTCTTGGATATCAGCTAAAGTATTCACTAAGGCGCGCTGCATACGCATTTCGGCCGGCTGTACTCCTTCAATCCCTTTAATCGCGGCAGCTTCATCGATACCTAGAGCCTTTGCGACGGCAAGAGCAAGTAAGGCATTTTGGATGCTGTGCTCACCAGGGATAGCTAGCTTCATATCTAGCTCATGTCCTAGAGAGGAAAGGACGACAGCTGTAGCATTGCCCTGCGCATCAAAACCAGTGATATGAGCGCTGATGCTTGCCTTGCTCTGCTGCAAAGCACAGATAGAGTCTTCGAGTGCCACAGTGAATATGGGTGCCTTGCAAACGCGGTGCAAATAATCAGCAAAGTCTATTTTTGCTGGCATGAAAGCAAGCCGCTCACTAGAGAGTGCTTCAAAAATTTCACCCTTTGCTTGCGCAATGTTTTTTCTGCTACCGAGCATTTCAATGTGGGCATCTCCAATAGTAGTGATGATGCTCATACTGGGACTAGCAATGTCTGTCAGTTCAGTGATTTGACCTAGACCCCTCATTCCCATTTCCAGGATGACTGCCTCTGTATCTTGCTTGACGCGAAGCAGAGTTAAGGGGACTCCTAGCTCATTATTGTAGTTTCCTTCAGTAGCAATGACCTTTAAAGTAGTCTCTAGTGCGCCCTTAAGTAGTTCCTTAGTAGAGGTTTTTCCTGAAGAGCCCGTAATACCAATCACAGGACAGTTGAGGAGTGAGCGCTGATATTTTGCAAGGTCTTGCAGGGCTGTTAGAACATCTTCTACCAGAATGATTGTGGTACTTGCTGCGAAGGGAGCCAGGTCATGGTCAGTCCGACTAATAAGAGCTACGCTAGCCCCCTTTTCTACGGCAGATGCGAGGTAATCATGGCCATCTACCTGCTTGCCCACAAAAGCAGCAAAAAGACTGCCCTGTTCTGCCTGTCGAGAATCAATGCAGCAAGACTGAGCTATTCTGTCAGAGGTTCCTGCAATTATCTTGCCAGAACAAACCTTTGCTATGCATTCAGCAGTAAAATCAAACATGGAGTCTATATACCTTATCCTGGCCTATGTCCTTGCGTGAAGGCATTCCAGCGCAGCACGTGCAACTTCTCTGTCATCAAAGTGGATAGTGCGGTCAGCAAATATCTGATAGTCTTCATGGCCTTTGCCAGCAATAAGGATTGAATCCCCTGAACGCGCTAGAGCAATTGCGTGGAAAATGGCTTCTCGCCTATCGACAATGGCATCACACTTTGCTTCATCACTATTGATGCCTTCTAGCACGTCTGCAACAATGCTGGCAGGGTCTTCACTGCGGGGATTATCGCTAGTTACGACGACATAATCGCTCTCTTTGCTTGCAGCAGCCGCCATAAGAGGGCGTTTGATAGGGTCACGGTCACCACCGCAGCCAAAGACTGCGAAAACACTTCCTTGCGTCTGCTCACGAACTGCAGCAAGTGCAGTTGAAAGCGCATCGGGAGTATGAGCATAATCTACAAATACTTTAAAATCTTGCCCCTCTTCAATTTGTTCTAATCTTCCAGGAACTTGCGCAGCATTGGACAGACCATCTGCGATGATTTCTAGACTAATCCCACGTGACCAGGCACATCCCGCGGCCACTAAGGCATTTTCAACATTGTAAGTGCCCACCAAGGGAAAAGTCACACGAACTTGATTATCAGGATTACTGGGTGTTGTTAGGATGAATTCAGTAATATGTGAACCTTGGACTAACTCTGTTGCTGTTAAGTCTAAGCTCAAACCTTCAATACTTGGAGTCTTCATACCAACACAAATGACCTCTACTCCCTCTAATTTTAGACGTGCAGCAAGCTCTGCACCCACAGAATCATCAATATTGATAACGCGCGCTGAAGCCTCAAAGTCAGAGAAAAGACGTTCTTTCACGGCACGATACTCTTCCATCGTGTTGTGATAGTCCAGATGATCTTGGGAGAGATTGGTAAAGGCTACTGCAGCAAAGCTGGTCTGTTCTACCCTATGCATGTCAATTGCATGGCTTGATACTTCCATTGCTAGGCTTTGTACACCAGCATCACGCATTTCTGCAAAAAGAGATTGGAGTTGTAGCGCATCAGGGGTAGTGGTGGCGGTTGTATGGGCGCACTCCTCCGCGAGTCCCGTATGGGGATTCTCTGGCAGGCTGTACTTACTTTCTACTGTACCGATAACGCCTGACTGCTCACCAGCAGCACGAGCAATGGCATCAAGAAGATAGATTGTCGTAGTCTTGCCATTTGTGCCCGTAACGCCACTTATATTGAGTTTACTAGAAGGATAGTCATAGAAGCTCGCTGCTGCATAGGCCAATGCAACACGGCTGTCTTCAACCATAATGATTGAATTTGGGTCTATATCTCCCACGGGAGCCTTTTGTGCGACAACCGCAAGAGCACCTGCCTTTAGGGCAGATTCTGCATATTGATGACCATCGCTTGCATAACCTTCAATGGCAAAAAAGAGGCTGCCTGGCACTACCTGTCGACTATCATGAACAATGGCACTGACGTCAAGGTCGTGTAAGTGAAGAGGAAAATTGACAATGCCAGGACAAGACTGGCCCAAGGCTGTACATAGTAAGTTTCTAATTGTCTTTGTGTCTTGCTGTGATGACACAAGCATCATCTCTCCTCTGTTTAGTATCATTTTCCTCGTACTATTTTAAGGTGAAGTCACTTAAAGCCCGAGATACCTCGCAGTAAATGTTGCTATGTTGGCAAAGGGCGGACCTGCCACCTCTGAGCCAAACATGCTGGTTCTAGGCTCATCTACAAAAATAGTAATGAGCAGCTCTGGGTCATTTGCTGGCAGATAACCAATGAAAGAACTTATGTAAAGTCCTTCTACATAGCCTGCAACACCCTCACGGGCTTTTTGCGCAGTACCCGTTTTACCTGCAACTTCATAGTTTTGGACATCAATATTTCGACCCGTTCCTTCAATCATTACTGCCTCGAGAGTTTTTGTTGTCTGTCTGGCAGCCTCTTCAGAGATTACTCTGATTTCTTCATGCTCAGGAAGAGGAAAGCTACCATCAGGCACTGCCTGCAGTAGGTGCGGGGTTGTCATCATGCCATCATTAGCAATAGCTGCCATAGCGCGAGAAATCTGTAGGGGTGACATGGAAAGCCCTTGTCCAAAAGAAAAGTTCGAAAGCGTTACATCACTCCACTCTTCCGGAGACAACACATGGCCGCTACCTGCACCCGGAAAATCTAGTCCTGGGCGCTCTGTGATAGCAAACCTATGAAGGTAGTCATAAAGGGTATCACTGCCCATTCGCTGAGCTATGCGCGTCGTACCAACATTACTGGAAACCTCCATAATGCGTGAAACACTCATCACTTCTGTAGGACGTTCTACTGCATCAGAAACAACGCGTGTTCCTACCTGGATGCTATTAGGAATGTAGAAGTCATCATCGAGGTCTATACTGCCCGCATCAAGAGCTGCCGCAATGGTTAAAGGCTTGATAGTCGAACCAGGCTCGAGGACATCAACAAGTGCCCTATTTCTAATAGCCTCTTGATCTGCAAGATTAAATTCATTGGCGTCAAAGCCAGGATAGGACACAGCTGCGTAGATTTCTCCTGTGCGAGGATTCATCACCAAGGCAGACGCTGCCACTGCCATCGTATCGCTAACTGCCCTTTCAAGTTCTTGCTGGGCAACATTTGTGATCTCAGCATCGATAGTCAACATGATATCTGAGCCCCTGCTGGGCTCAATTGCCTTTTGAAGGCCTGCAGGAATAATGTTTCCGGCAACGTCTCTTTCTGTGAAGGATACTCCAGGTGACCCTCGCAAGATTTCTTCAAATTGCAATTCTATACCTGCTGCACCATAACCTTCTGCATTTACAAAACCAATGACCTGTGCTGCCACTTCACCCATGGGGTATATGCGCATGTAGTCTAATTCCCACACGGTGTGGCGCAGTGACTGCCTGAAGAGACGTTGCTCGGGCGTGTCGTCTACGTTAACCTGTGCGTCACTATTCACTGAAAGACGAATATCGGGAGATATCTCTCTTGCAAGTACTGAAAATCTGCTGAAATTGCCACTTGCGGCACGACGAGAGAATTGTGGAAGAAGCTCTTCTTCATCTATGCCTAATTTCTCTGAAAAATACTCTGCAAGGTCTTTATGGAGATTTTCCAGACTCTGCTCTACAGGCTCATCGCGCAATTCGCGTGCTGCTACATAGTCATCGAAAAAGCTTGCGATATTGTGAGGATCTACCACTACCGTGTAGACTCTCACTGACTGCGCCAATGCCCTGCCCGAACGGTCAAAAATAGTACCCCTCTGTGCAGGAGTCTCTATGCGTCGTGTCCGTTGTTGCTCTGCGTAGGCGCTTAGTCTTTCTGCCTCTATTACCTGAAGATGCACAAAGCGTGCCCCTGCTAAACATATTCCCAGCATAAGCAGTCCACCTAATACTAAGAGTGCGCCGTTACGTTTGGGCGCACTCTTAGTATTTTTGCTTCTATTTCTACTTTGCTTATCTTTCATTTCTGCCAATCATCACAGGCCAACAGGATTCCTAGCTGTGCTCAGATTATCTTTAATTTGTACCCACAAGGCCAACATCGCCTAACAAGAGCGTTGCTGCTTCACCTGCTGTTAATTCTGCTATCGTATCAAGCGCATTTCCTGCCATCTGCCCTAAGTTAATGCCTTGAACAGAAGTCACATCAGATGGCGCTTCTATGTCTAAGTCTGAGTCAGTATTTTCTACCTGATTAGTACCTGCCGCAAGCTCTGCAACACTGTCAGAGCCTATATTAGACTCAGGAGCGTTCAATAGCGAGGCACTTAGAGCTACTGACGAATTAAGTTCGATAACGCTATGTTCACCGTCTGAACGAACGAGACCCAATTCTTCCAAATCGCTAGGATTAAGTCTGAAGTTATTAACGATTGCAGCACGTTGCACTTCCAAAGTTTCTGAAACGGCTAAGGTATCTGCAATTTCACCCTTAAGTATCTGCGAGTGCTGTGCCGCACGCGTCGCCTCTGCACTAAGCCAGACAGGGAAAAGCCCTAGCATGACAGTTGCAACCATGGCAAACAGTACTACTATAAAAATCCTGCGAAAAAGCTGTTCATCTGTTCTTTTTGCTGACATGGTCACACCTCCTTTATGTTCTTAACTTCTCTGCAACCCTAAGTTTTGTTGAGCGCGCCCTAGGGTTACTTTCTATTTCTTTTGTTGTCGGCTGTAGGGGTCGCTTAGTAAGCACCTTCATTACTGCCGTCTCTTCACACATACATACGGGCAAACTTGGAGGGCAGCTACAACTTTGCTCTGCTGCCTGAAAAGCACGCTTTACAATACGATCTTCCAACGAGTGAAAGGTCAGTACTCCTAACCTGCCTCCTGGTCGCAGCCAACGAATCGCTGCTTCAAGGCCACGCTCTAAAGCACCAAGCTCATCGTTAACAGCAATGCGAAGTGCCTGAAAACTGCGTTTCGCAGGATGTCCACCCGCACGTCTTGCAGATGCCGGAATTGCTGCCTTTATAAGCTCTACCAGTTGTGTGCTGCTGGTAATGGGAGCACTCTCTCGCTGTTTTACGATAAAGTTCGCAATGCGAGACGCCCATTTTTCCTCGCCATAATCACGCAAGATTCTAGTAAGTTCTCTACCGTCTAAATCCTGCAAGAGGTCTGCTGCTGTAGGAATGTTCGCACCTTGATCTAAGCGCATGTCAAGCACTGTATCTTGCTTAAAGCTAAAACCTCGTTGCGCATCATCAATCTGTGGTGACGAAACTCCAATGTCGAATAAAAAAGTATCAACATAAGCAATACCTGCACTTTGAAGGAGTGTATCTAAATCACCAAAAGATCCCTGAATCAGTAGGTACTCCCCTTCGGCTAGCTCTTCTTGAACTTTGGCAAGTATAGGCTGTGCTGCCTCCAATGCTTGCTCATCAAGATCAATGCCGATGTAAGTGCCACCGTTTTTCATTGCAGCTTGCGCAAGCAATCTTCCGTGCCCTACTCGTCCTAAAGTTGCATCTACTACGATGCTGCCAGACTGCGGAGCAAGAAGGTCAAGAGTTTCTTCACACATTACTGGTGTATGTGTGTATTCAGTTGTCAAAATTAGTTGCTCTGCTCTTCTTGTTCTGTCAGAACCTTAACTGCCTTGCTTCTGTCGATGCCACTCAAGCGCTGCTTATAGCTTTCGCTATCCCACAGTTCAAGACGCGTTCCTTTACCAGCAATAGTTACTTCCTTTGAAAGCGAAGCAAAATCACGCTGTTCAGCTGGAACCCTAATGCGACCAGATCCATCTACTTCAATGTCTTCTGCGCCAGCTACAAAGAGTTCGCGAAGCAAGTCGTACTTTTCGTCAAATTGATTTTTCAGTAAGGGTGCAATGAGCTTTTGGTACTCTTCATCTGTGTAGAGCCAAAGACAACCATCTGTTCCTGGCACCAATACCAAGTCTGATGCAGCAAGCATTGTGCGGTATTTCGCAGGCAGAGATACGCGACCCTTCGCGTCCATCTTATGATGAGCTCTCCCCTTAAACTGGCGCACTTTACCTTCCTGCTTCCCCCATTAATTTGACGACCATTCCTGCCCACTAAGAGCAGCAATGGCATTAGTGTATACCATTTCATCCCACTACGCAACATAATTACACCTTTTATCCCACTTTCTGCTCTTTCTTGCACTTTATCCCACTTTTTACTCTATGCAAAAACATTCTTAAAAGTCTTAACTAATATGGCAACATCAAATGACGACTAAGATTTTCGATACAGAAAATAACACTGAGACCTCATCATTAAGCCAGTGTGTCAACAGGAGAAATAAGGTATTAAGGATTGAGTTAAAGGTGGAGCATTGAATAAAAGAAGAAAATGTGAAGCGGCTGACTGAGGCAGGGCGGAAAGTGTAAGTGGATAGTAGGATGAAACAGCAAAACCCCACCCGCCGTCATCATATAACAGTAGGTGGGGCTCTTATTTAATCGTATTAAGTTAGAGCTTAATGCACAGCACCGAAGCGCGCATTAAAAAAAGCAGGGTGATTATTTAGCTTTTGCAGCTTTCTTTTCGGCCTTTTTCTCTGCAAGAGCAGCGTTTCTTTCTGCAACAGCAGCTTCAAACACTTCATCAGCAGGCATATATTCTTCAGCTTTCTTAAGTTGTGCAGCCGCATACCAACCTGTTGCCACACCAACAAACACAGCTAAGAAGAAAAAGGTGTACACGAAGTTCGTGATTACCATCGGGGTATTATAGGTAAAACCCCAGTGTGCTTGCCAAGCAGCAATCGATCCAGCTAAATCATACAACATTATGTCGTCCTCCCCTTACGGAACAAATTACTTTCTAAGTTTATCAATAGTCTAGTCGAACTGCAAGAGATTTTCCTCAGATGACTCCATGAGTGACTGTAGCATATTTGCCGCACTAGGATGGTTTGTGTCATGCTCTGCCACGAAAGCAAGTTCTTCCTTTGCCGCATCAACTTCGTCTATCATCAGAAGAGCCTCTGCATAACGCATGCGCAAAGCAAGTCCTGTTGGAACATCTTCAATCTTAGCTCGCATCAATTCTATGGCCTCTTCGGTATAAGCTCTGCTCTCTTCTCCCTCTGTTGCTGTGGCCAAATTCATGTAGAAGGTAGCAACAGCCAGGTAAGAATCATATTCCCAAGGAGACATATCAATCAGGTGTCGAGCTTTCTCACGCGCCTCCTCAATAAGTTGCGGGCCGTCAGCATCCCCCCTTGAATATTGAGCTAAAGCAGTGTGTGAAATTATTATGAAGTAGTCTACGTAATAGCGCTCATAGAAGGGATTAAGTCTAATCATTCTTTCAGCGTCTTCTATAACGATAGGAAGCACCGCAGGATCAAGGGAATCCATACCTGCAGCAACTGCGCTCGCAGGAACAGAATACGCCGAATCAGCAGCAAAGAGCCTTACAGAAAAGGCTACAGGAACCAATAGCAAGGAACATAATGCTACGGCAGCAGGCACCATCCATTTGGCCTTCTTTATTTGAAGTATCTTTGCACTAGGTACCAAGAGTACCCCCATCAGAATCCACAATAAGAAGCTTGTTGAGGGCAATGATAGACCAAAGAAAAGATGAACACAGTAGGCAAGGCAGGCACAGGTAATACCTGCAAAAAGTATCTTACCTGCGTTCAATTCTTCATCATTTTTCAAGCAGGCACGAATTGCGATATAAGCTACCCAAAGCAATAGAGCAAAAAATAGGAGAGCGCCGACAATTCCTATGCCCGTTGCAAGTTGCAGTGGGAAGTTATGCGCATTGTCAGCAACCGACCTAAAGCCCGCAGCCTGCGCATATTCCGGTGGAGCAAAGTAGCGGAAGATTAGTCTGAAAGTATCAAGTCCATAACCGAAAATAGGACGTTCTGCAATTGCCGCTGCAGCTGCCTCCCATATCTGCGTACGCGTTAGACCACTTCCGTGATCGAAATTGAAAATTGTCTGGACACGTGTCCAGAAGTTCATCACATCGTCAGCCCTTGTAAGCGAGAAGGCAACGAAGCCAGCAACGACCGCAGCAACGCCCCCTGCAAAAAAGTAATCATCTTTGGTGGGCTTGACCTTTTGGCGCCACATAAGGAAAGCAAAGAGTGCAAGTGCAACAGGAATAGCAACCCACAACGAACGTGAGAAAGCTGTAATCGAAACTGCAGAATTAAGCAAGAGCACAAACCAGTACCACCTGCGCCACTTTGTTTCTTCTTCTGAAAACAGGAGTCCTATTGTTATAAAGACACTGAAAGCCAGGAAGCCTGCCAGAAGATTTGGATTCCCAAAGGTAGAGAAGGAACGCAGAGGCTCAAAGGGCAATGCACCCCAAGTAAGTGGATCCCAATTCCCGATAGCGCCGTCCGTCGTGTCTCTCCAGGGATTGGGGATAGCCTGCAATAAACCATAGCCAGCAACCGCAACACTGGAAAATGTAATTGATTTTGCCAGCTGGCGAATCCGTGGCAATGAGGTTGCATATTGCATCGTCAAAAACATTAAGAGTGCATAAAGAAGATAAGACCATGCCCCATCATAGCGTCGATACTTCCCGAGAAACGCCGTAGAGGGACTAATTGAGGTTAAGGTAGTTATTGCAATCCATGCTAAGAAAATTCCTACCAAAATATAAGCTGCATGGTAGCGAATTTCTCCGCCATTACGGACCATATCCCAGACCCACGCTGCCAGAATGGCCATCACGCCAATCCGAAGTACAAAAACCTTCACTCCATCAAAGCCATCAACAAGATTAATTCCTAGTCCCGTAAACATACCGTTTGCCATAACAACAGGTACTAGTGCGACCAGTATTAAAATCAACCACCAAGCGATTTTTCCTTCACGGGTATGTTCGGGCACCTGAGCCTTCTTGGACTCGCGCGCCTGAACAGCCTTCTTCGATTTACTCATGCTAACGTGCACCCCTTCTTGAAAGAACAACCTTTACTGTTTCTACCAGTATCTGTGCATCCAGCATCAGGCTCTGGTGATATAAGTACATTAAATCATACTTTAATTTTCGATCTGGAGTTGTAGCGTACCCTCCATTAGTTTGAGCAAGGCCTGTTACTCCGGGCTTTATCCGGAAACGTTCTGAATAGCCAGGGATTTCCTTTTGGTACTGCTCAACAAATTCTGGTCGTTCAGGTCGCGGACCTACAAAACTCATTTCGCTACGAATGATGTTAATTATTTGAGGCAATTCATCTATCCTGAATTTGCGCAAACTAAGACCAATCTTTGTTATGCGCGGATCATCTTCGCTAGCCAGTACTGGCCCAGAAAGCTCCTCTGCATTTTTCACCATGGTGCGAAATTTATAAATCCAAAAAAGAGTTTGTCCACGTCCTACCCGTTGCTGCTTATAAAAAACAGGTCTTCCATCGGTAATTAAAATAAGAAAAGCAGTAATCAGAATAAGGGGTAAGGTAACAACAAAAAGAACAAGAGCTGCCAGCAGGTCAACACCACGCTTAATCATACGCTGATAACGTGGCGTGCTTCCTGAAACAATGCGCATTAAGGGTATATCTCCGATAATAGAGTGAGTGCGCCCAATAAAGGTTTCATAGAGTTCTGGAACTACATCAACACTTAATTTTCTATGTTCTGCCAAGACAAGTTGCTCAACAAATTCTCGCAACTGTGCAGGATCGGCAACGATAATGCGATTAACATCTGAACTTCTTATGACTTCATTGATGCGCTGCTGTCCATAATCTGAAGGCACTACATCAACAAGTTTCCATCCCCACTTTGCTCTTTCCTTTATAGATGTTGCAAGATCATCTGCAATGTCTCCGCTACCAATAACAAGGGTGCGCTGCTCTGGCCAATTGATGCTACCAAAGCGCAAGAAAAGAAGTCTCCAGCCCAACATGAACACGATACTTAGAGCAAGTATTATTGGCAAGGTCAAACGCGGGAAAGCAACTGTTCCTTCTCCCCCCAAAAAAGCAATAGCTGTCAGGCCCAATGTTCCCAAAACGGCTGCAGGGATTACTTTTGAAGTAGTTGACCAAGGCGAATCAAGTTGCTCTGGCTCATAAAGGTTATAGAGCCATCCACAAATAAGATAGCTAAGTGTCAATAAGGGCATTAAGGTAAGATAGGCATTAAAATTCTCAGGGGGAATCTGCCCAAGAAAGCGCAAAGCAAAGGCAGCAAGTACTGCCCCATTAACAAGCAGAGCATCTGCAAGTAGCGAAAAGAGATGAAAGCGAAATCTCGACATAACTATTAAGCTTCGCTCATGCCTTCTCTGCCTAGTTCAGGGCTTGATGGCATTAGGCTTGCTGCTTTTTGCAGAGCCATATGTGTCCTATTTTTAGCAAGGGCCTCATCATAAACTGCCTCAACGCCTTGAATCATTTGTTCCATATTAAATTCTTCCAGAGCACGTTCTTGTGCCTGCTTTCCTAGGCGCAAGCGCAGGTCGTCATCAAGCAGTAAGGCATTAAGTGAACCTATTAATGCGTTTGCATCGCGAGGAGGAACGGTTAGCCCCGTTACCCCGTCAAGGTTTGCATAAGGTACACCTGTTTTAAGCCTACTTGAAACAACGGGTGTAGCTGCTGCATGTGCTTCTATCTGTACTAGACCAAAGGCCTCGGAGTTTTCTACACTGGGCAAAGTCAGCACATCTGCTGCATGATACCAAGCCATGAGCTCATCATTATCAGCGTAATCAATGATATGAATGCGCTCCGCTAGTCCTTCGTCTCTTAACCTATCTAAGACGGCACGATCTGGTCCCTTTCCGATAATGACAAAGTGAGCATCCACCTTTGGAATAGCCTGAGCAAGAACCTCAATACCCTTGTAGTAAATAAGTCTGCCCACAAAGAGAACTATGGGCTTTTGAACCCACTTCGAAGAACTGGTCAGTTCAGCGCGCAACTTCATTGCACGTGCTTTAGCCTGCTCGTTCTCTGCGATTTTTTCTACAGGCAGTCCAAAATTGAGCTGTCGACACTTATCTGCACGCGGGCTGAGCCAGGGTGAATATTTAATAAGTTGAGGCGAAGAGGCAATAATAAGCTGCGATCTATTCAGGAACTTTTTAAAGATGGGTCCATAGGCTGCTAGAGCCTGCTTTTGGCGCACTATATCAGAATGATAGGTGATTACGTAGGGAGTCCTTTTAGAGGCCATCTGCCCCACCCATTCAAACTCGCCCCAAGGGTAAGGTGTATGGAAGTGCATAATGTCTGCCTGCTTTACTTCAAAGCTTAAAACAGGACCTATTGTGCGACATACGGGAGTCGATGCTCTTTCAAAAAGGCGTGGCAGGCGCACTACCTCTACCCCATTAATGACTTCTTCGGTATATCTGCGCTCATCGTTGCTCACAATGACGCGAACCTGATGTCCAGCAGCAACTAGGCCTTCTGCTAGGTCACGCACATGGAACTCGATACCACCGACATGAGGTGGATAGTACTTGTTGACCATAACTATTCTTTTTGCGCCGGTTCTTATGCTGGTCACTATTTAGCCTCCTGTACTAAATGATTTCCTGCTTCTAGCAATAGTGCTAGTCTACACGGATTTGCTGCTTCAGCATAGATGCGCACAAGGGGTTCTGTTCCTGAAGTGCGCAAGAGCAGCCATTCATCATCTGGCAATATGAACTTTGCACCATCAGAATGGACATGCTCTACCACGGGAGTTTCTGCTATACGTGCAGGTGCAAGCGTAGGCAGCACCGCTCTAAAGCAATCCATATGCAAAGGTTCCAGAGTCACATCCTGGCGCTGATAATAAAGCTTACCAAGCTGTGCTTCTAATTGTTCAACGAGAACCTTAAGGCTAAGACCAGTGACTGCCATCATCTCTGCTAGCAGTAAGCTCATAAGTAAACCGTCGCGTTCACGTACATGGCAAGGAATGCCTATACCCCCGCTTTCTTCACCGCCAACCATAACGTCACCTGCAAGCATTTCCTCGTAAATCCACTTAAAGCCAATTGGGGTCGTTGTGAGTTCTGTTCCTAAACTGCGAGCAAGCCTATCAACAAGCTGAGAAGTAGAAAGTGTCTTTACAATCCTGCCTGACTGCCCCCTGTTTTCTATCAAGTGCTGCGCAATCAGAGCAAGTATTTTATGAGGTGAGACAAAATTGCCCTCTTCATCGACTGCCCCTAAACGATCAGCGTCACCGTCTAAAGCAAAGCCTGCCACAGCATCAGACTTACGCACTGCCGCCGCAAGCCCATCAGTCCAGGGAGGAATTGGTTCTGGATGTAGATTTCCAAAACTGAAATCTTGCTCATCATGCAAACGCAAAACCTCAACACCAAGATGCTCAAAGGTCTCTGCGAGATAAACGCGCGAGGCTCCGAAAAGGGGATCCACAACCACCTTAAGTCCTGCGTCTCTAATCGCATCATCATCAACAAACTGGCAGATTGCGTCCAAATAAGCTGAGACAAGATCTTTTGTTATCACCTTTGCGTTTTCTTTATCTTTCGATTCGGTGGGCTCTTCTTTGGCTCCTGCAGTAGAAGCAATAAGTGCTTCGATTTTCTTGGTGAAGTCTGCGGGTGCTGCCCCACCATCATTCATGCGCACCTTTAGCCCAAGCCAACCAGCAGGGTTATGACTCGCAGTTAACTGAATGCCCCCTATGGCCTGTGCATCACGTGACACAGTCCAACACAGTGCGGGGGTGGGAATGTAACTATCAGAAAGAATGACTTCCAGACCCTGCGCCGCCATCGTTTCTGCAACCAACTGAGCAAAGTGATCGGCGTGCTCACGGGTGTCATAACCAATGTAAATGCGTGGCTTCTGGAGAGACTCCTGAAGAGGCAAACTATCAAGAAAAGTAAGAGCAGTAGCGCGAGCAACAAGGCGAACATTGTCATCGTTAAATCCAGAACCAACAACAGCACGCCAGCCGTCAGTACCAAAAGATATCTCATTAAGCAACAAAGAAAGTTCCCCCAAATAAGCTAGTAAAAATCAACACCAATTGTACCAAGAACCCTGTCAAAACAGGTCATTCATGGGAGATGGCATCCCTTATTGATACCTGTGAAGCCCTCCATGCTGGTAACAAGCTTGCCAATATTGAGATTAGCCATACAAATACTAACCAAATTACTACCCCTTCGAATGAGAAGGTATAGGACAAGCTCATCTCCAATGTCATGCTTAGTGCCTCCATCAGGGCAAAAGATAAGGGCCATGACAAAAATGCCCCAAAGAACCATGATATCGTTCCTACCACAAGACCTTGCGTGATGTAGATGCCAAATATTGACAGATGACTTGCGCCTACCGATCTCATAATGCCAATCTCACGCGTTGACTCAATTACACTTAAGGTCATTGACCCTGATAAGCCAATAATTCCTACAACAGCAAGTGCGCTTGCCATGATAATAAGAAAAGTCGATAAGATGTCTAATTGTTCGCGCTGTGTCTGCAACTGATCTGCGGCAGTTTGTGTCGCAATAACCATGTATCCCTGGTCAGTAAATCGCCTGTCAAGCGAGTCTGCTAGACGTGTCTGCAAGTTCAATCTGTCTTGTGCTGCACGGAAATTAGACTGCGCATACTGGCCTCCCTCTGCCTGGACCAAGACACGTGTCGAAGCACCAGGGATGCCCATTAATTCTGCCAAATCATCGCGATCCATATAGATATGAGCACCGTTGAGAGATCCCGATACTAGTCCTGTAACGGGGCGCTCAACTTCTTGTCCATTAATAATCAGCTCTATTGTTGCGGGAGGTATTAGATAATCCTCTGTCGCAAGAATCTCTGTGTTGATGATGACACCCTGTTCACCTGGCTCTGGTGGTCTACCCTGCTCATAATTGAAATCCAAAATGCGAGTATCGGGAGGTACCCCCAAGGCAAAAAATGAGTCGTTTTTAGTTCCATCGGGTCGCACAATGGTTGCACGCGTATCTAACCAAGTCTCTGCATAGATAACTTCTTCGTTGTCGTAGGCGATACGCTTCAAATCGTCATTATTTACGGGCAGGGCGAAGCGAAGTTGCGTATCGTACTTCCACCAGCTACCAATCGTATCTACGGTATACCCCAATGAGGCATGAGCAGAAAAGACCGACATTACTACACCAGATGCCAAGAGTAAGGTTGTTAAGGTCAGGGCAAGACGGCCTTTTCGTGAAAAGGTTGACCTTAGAGCAAGCGCTGTAGGCCTGGGTAGAAAACTAATCTTGCCCAGAAGGCGGTCTACCCATCCACCACCAAAGCCTACTGTGTTTGCATAGGCACTTAAAACTTCAACAATAGGTCTGCGAACCCCTTTTTGAATGGGTAATGACGCAGCAACTACGGGAAGCAGTATCCCAACAGCAACAAGTAGAGCAATAACCCAGGCAGGATAGGTCATGCTAGTGATGTGAAAGTTCAAGATTCCTGCTGCGTAATCAATAAAAGCATAACCAAAAAGTATTCCTGTAGGAATACCAATAAGCAAGGCAAGCAAGCCATAACCAATCACTAGACCAAAGTAGAGAGTTGAAATCTGTCGTCGCATCCCCCCTATTGCTTTCATGATACCCAACTGACGTGTTTGCTGAATCAAAATTGCATTAGTGGTAGTAACAACAAGAAAGCCAGAAAGGGCAAGTGCCATAAAGGCCATAAACAGCAGAAGTACACTGACTGCCTCAAAGAGACTGCCGAAAAAGTGGAAGTTAGGTTCTGGGACTTCCATTCGGTCAACAATAATATTTGCGGCATCAAGGTGTTGTGTCTGAATGCTGTCTGCAATGCCTGCAACTTCCACGCGAGACAATTCAGGATCAACGCGAACCATAATACGATTAGGCTCTTCAGGCAAACCGAGTGAAGTTAGGGCGCCCATCGACACAAAGGCCTCTACCTGATCAAAGAACATAGTAGGAATTGCATTTAAATCATGAGCAAACCCAGCTATACGAAAGACAGCCTTGTTAGGGCCCACCTCAACAAGAATTCGGTCTCCTATCTGGAGGTCAAAGACTTGTAAGGCGCTTGCCTCAATAATGATATCTTGAGACCCTGGGGGCCAGGTACGATGCCCCAAGGAAAAGAAGTGGTTAACTTCTGACCCGTAAGAGAATTCTGCGTCTGAAGTTGCCTGTATGTTCATGACGATTTTCTCTTCGTCTGGGTCAGGTAACCTTGAAAGAGCCTCTGCATCAGTCATGCTTTCAGGTATCTGCGTAAAAGCTGCTGACACCATGCGCCTACCACTAACGCCCAAAACATCATCGCGTGCCTCGATTTGGCGCAAGACCCCTTCCACGCGCTCTGAGGAATCGTTTATTGTGTAGGAAATGGAGAATTTTTTGCTCGCATCAAAGCCGTCTTCGAATTCGCGCATAAGTACCTGACGCGCACCCAATATTG
The DNA here is from genome assembly GCA_009785705.1 of Coriobacteriia bacterium. Lineage (GTDB taxonomy): Bacteria > Actinomycetota > Coriobacteriia > WRKU01 > WQUG01 > WRBW01. The sequence continues at coordinate 76,124 of WQVS01000001.1, read as the reverse complement.
CTGCAATCGCATAAATCCCTACCGCAATCGACAAGATGACAAGCATTGTTCTGGATTTATTTGAAGTAAGATCGCGCAGAACCTTAATAAAGCGTGGAGGAATGACGTTAGTCAAACCCTTTCCTCTTGAAGACTTTGCGGACGGGCGCAAATCGCTTGATTTAGGTGATTGGTCGGGCAGTTGTTTAGCTGGCTTGGACATCGTCTGTGATTTGTCCATCTGCTACAAGAAGGCTGCGTGTTACACGCTGCGCCAAATCATTATCATGCGTCACCATAACAATAGTTTTGCCACTGTCTACTAGGCGCTCGAAGAGTCCAAAAACGGCATCTGCAGTCTTGCTATCTAAGTTTCCTGTGGGTTCATCAGCAACAATGAGGGGTGGATCGTTGGCAAGTGCGCGCGCGATAGCAACACGCTGCTGTTGCCCACCAGACAATTCTGTTGGCAATTTATAGGCATGGTCAGCCATCTCTACTTGCTCCAAATAGTACAGTGCAACCTCTGCACGATCACTGCGGGCATGAACATTACAAAAGTCCATGGGCAACATAACGTTTTCTATCGCTGTTAAGGTCGGCAGCAGTTGGAAGAATTGAAAGACAACACCAATCGTGTTTCCTCGCCAAATCGCCATACGATTTTCGTTTAAAGTATGTACAGCTGTCCCATCAATCCAAATTTCACCAGAGCTTAGATGGTCAATCCCTGTAATCATATTAATAAGGGTGGTTTTACCGCTACCAGACTTGCCGATAAGGCCCACAAATTCACCTGAAAATACTTCAAGATTTACATCTTTTAGAGCTTCGAAGCGAATTCCGCCTGTCTCGTATACTTTATTAACCTCATTCAGACGAATCAGCGGTCCGTTATTGTGAGCATTTAGTTGTTCCATGTATTCCATTATAACCAAGAACACCTAACAAACCTAAAGCTAGCAGATGATTGAATGTGCTTCCAGCGTTCAGGATTTACGCCAAAAAGAAAAGGGAGTGCGCAGCGTAGTTAGTTCCTACGCAAGCACTCCCTTTTATAGTACGAAGATTGGTTGCTCGGTGCGCTACTTTAGAGTAACAGCAGCTCCTGCTTCTTCCATTTCCTTCTTCATTTCTTCAGCCTTATCCTTTGCTACACCTTCAGCAACTGGCTTTGGAGCACCTTCTACTAGTTCTTTAGCTTCTTTCAGACCTAGACCGGTGATTCCACGAACTACCTTAATTACAGCAATCTTGTTGTCGCCGAATCCTTCTAGAACTACGTCAAATTCGCTCTTCTCTTCTGCAGCAGGAGCGTCTCCAGCAGCAGCACCGCCAGCTACAACTGCCATAGGAGCAGCAGCGCTAACGCCAAATACTTCTTCTAGTTCTGATACAAGCTCTGATAGTTCTAGAGCTGGCATTGCTTTTAAAGCTTCGATAATCTCATCACGTGTTACAGCCATTTTTGTATATCCTTTCGATAAATGTTCATTCTATTCTCAAAATGTACAGCTGTTCTGCTTATGCGCATCGCAAGCTGCGGTAAGTTGCTTTATGCAACTTGAGGTATAACTTGTCGTACCGTTCCCTGCGCTTTAAGCGGCTTCTTTTTGTTCTTGAAGTGCAGAAAGTGCGGTAACCAATCCACGAGCAGGTCCAGACAGTACGGTAACCATACCACGTGCTGGGTTGCTGATGGTACCCAAAAGCTTTGCAAGCAGTTCTTCGCGTGAAGGCAAAGTTGCAAGTGCTTTCAGTCCTGACTCATCGATAATTTGGCTTTGCACCAAACCACCTTTTAGTTCCAATGCTTCATTCTCTTTTGAGAAGTTTGCAAGTACCTTTGCGCAAGGCACGGGATCATCTCCAGAGAAAATGAAAGCGCTAGGACCCATGAGTAAATCTTCCATTGAAGGCAAAGCAAGTTCGCGCATAGCAATCTGTGTCAATGTGTTCTTGTAAACAACCATCTCACCACCAGCTTCGCGCAGTTCGCTACGTAGCTTTGATACAGACTGAACATCCAGTCCACGGTAATCTACCAAAAGCACATTGGGGCAGGCATTAAAGCGTTCTTTAATCTCTGCTACAACGGTTAATTTTGATTTTGCGGGCATATATCCTCCTCTCAGTGCAATTCGTTCTTTGTCTGAACGTCGCTGCACTTTTTGCCAAAATCCTATATTTATAGTTATGGCAATAAAAAACCCTCGGAACAGTTTGTCACGAGGGCCGAAAGAGGCGGAATCTGCCCAGCAGGACATATTCCTTATCTAAACGACTACCTCGGTGGGCGAAATACCTCAGCAAAAGAGGCATCTCATTACTCTCCTAACCTTGCATTTGCAAAATATACAGAGAACCGACTGTCTATGGCAGCACACAATTCAGTTATCAACAGCTAGCAAGTATAACACAGTCATTCTAAAGTGGCGAAATTTCCTAGTGGCCAGTAAGTGAAGAAGGCTACTCCCTTTACTTCTGATATTGGAACAGGTCCAAATGCTCTACTATCTGAACTTCGCTCCCGGTTATCCCCTAATACAAAGATGTATCCATCGGGAACTACAAAGGGATATTCAATTGCTGCATGCAAATTTGATTCTGGTTGCAAAGGAAAGGTTGATGAAGGGGTAACCAGGTAAGGTTCATCTATTGCAACGCCATTGATGAGAACTTTCCCCTCAGGAGTGAAATCGACAACCTGTCCTTCTGTAGCTATGACGCGCTTTACCAAATTTGGAAAGATGTTGGTAGGATCATAGAAGACTACAACATCTTCTTGGCTCGGAGCAGACCCCAGATGTGTGCCCAAACGATAAATCAAGATGTGGTCATTAGCCTCAATGGTTGGAAGCATAGATTCTGTTGGAATACGATAAGGTTCAACTATAAATGCTCTCACACCCATAGCGATAACAAAAGCCAATAGAACTAATGCCGCAGTTTCAACGAGCCATCTACCTGTAACGCCTCTGGTATCACTAGCAGACTGGGCCTCTTTTTGGGCTTTTCTTGAAAGATCAGAACTCATGGACGATTCCTCTCGGGAGTATATGCATTGTTGCTTTGAGAGGATATTCTATCAAAAATACCTCCGCTGACCTGCTTTGACGGCATCTCGACACTACATTGATACTAAAGAGCTAGGACAGGAGGTCTGGGCGCTGTTTTTGTGTTCGTGTAAAAGATTGGTCTTTTCGCCACTTTTCAATTTCAGCGTGATTACCTGACAGTAGGACCTCAGGAACAGCTTTGCCTCGATAATCTGCTGGTCTTGTGTAGTGAGGATGCTCAAGCAAACCCTCGTTATCTGCAGAAAATGATTCTTCAACAATACTCATGGAGTTGCCCAATACTCTGGGCAGTAGTCTCACCACGGCCTCTATCGTTACCATGGCGGGCAGTTCTCCCCCTGCGAGAACATAGTCACCTATTGAAAGACAATCATCTGCCCAGTCAAATGCGCGCTCGTCAAAGCCTTCATAGCGCCCACACACCAATATAAGACGCTCATACTTAGTGTATTCTGCAGCAATCTTTTGGGAAAATTGTCTACCGACAGGTGCCATAAACACAATGTGAGGCTTTCGAGCATCTAGTGCAACAATTGCTTCAAGAGCCTCTACTAATGGTTCAACTTTCATGACCATACCTGCGCCTCCCCCGTAGGGGCTGTCGTCTACAGTACGATGAAGATCGTGTGTCCAATCACGCAAATCGTGAGCATGAAAATCAAGGGCTTCTTTTTCTTGTGCAATTTTTAATATGGACTCATTAACGACCCCATCAAACATTTTTGGAAAAATGGATAGCACATCAATTCTCATTGATAAGACCCTTCATTACGATGACAGTAGCTATTCCTGCTTCTTCATCAATATCAACTATACAGTCGTCAATAACAGGAAGGAGCACTTCACCATAGGTATCCCCCGCTATTACCCAGACCAAATTAGCACCTGTCTCAATGACCTCTGTTACGATGCCAAGTTGTCCATGACTTTCGCTCTGTACCTTTAGTCCCAAACCAAAGCTACCTTCGTCGAAATAGGCTGATAGCAAATCATCCAGACTTGCTAATAGGTCATCTGGAACATTGCTGCGCTCAATTAACACATCGCGTCCTACCAAATCACGGGCAATGGTTCTATTTGCAATACCTTCAAAGCTAACCAGCAGCCTATCTGAAGCAACACGAACAGATTTCACTCTAAGATGGCGATTCTCCAATGGCGGAGGCGTTAACCAGACAGGAGCTGACTCTAATATCGCAGCACAAAGCTGTAGCGGGTGGACATACTCCTCTGCTGAAGTCATATCTGCTTTGCCCACAATTGCAGAAGAGGTCTGCTTCCACACATCCCCAGCAAAGTTGCTGTCGGGACGCAGGGAGACCTCTCCGTCTTTTCCATGCGTTCTCTGTATGCGACCCAGTGTCGCAAAGCGTGTACTTTTTTGTCTATCCTTCGACATCGATGTCTACATGTAGCGAAGGCGTTGCAACTGATGCACGCGCTAAGGTACGAATCGACTTGATGGTACGTCCACCACGTCCTATGATTTTCCCTACGTCATCTGAATCTGCTTCTATGACGATGCGCAAGGAGTCTTCTTCCAGACTGGTTTCAATGCTTGCTGCAGCAGGATTGTCTACAAGACCATCTATGATGTAGCGAACCAGTTCTTCGGCACGCTTGACATGTGCCGCATCAACTTGTTCTGACATGAATTAATCCTCTTTAGGCTCTTCAGCGCCCTCTTCTGCTGGAGCGTCGGCAGCTTCGGCTTCAGCAACCTTTGCAGCCTCTGCTTCTGCTTTTGCGGCTTCTTCAGCAGCAGCCTTTTCTGCAGCGGCAGCTTCAGCGGCTTCACGTGCAGCGGCTTCTTCAGCCTCTTTCTTTGCAAGAGCACGCTTTGAAAGCTTCTCTTTTGCAGGAGCCATTTCCTTTTCGCCCTTTGCAATTGCAATAATTTTTGCAGCCGCCTCTGTAGGTTGAGCACCCTTTGCAATCCACTCATCCACTGCTGGGATGTCTAATTCAACATTCAGGGGCTTCACGCGCGGATTGTAGCGTCCAACAATCTGAATAAAGCGACCATTGCGAGGCATACGCGAATCGGCAACTACAACACGAAAGTAAGGTGCTTTCTTTGCACCGTGGCGTGCTAAACGAATCTTAACTGACAAAATTCACCTCCGGGTTAGGTGGCCTTATGTCCTCTTGTTAGTTTAGTATGAGGAGCTAAGTGACCACTAAAAAACATGCAATCAAATATAATACGACAGAACCTAAGTTACATGCAAGCCAAGACGGCTATTCGGCGTCCTCAGAGTCGCTAATTTCGGGTTCTTCTTCGCTAAGTTCCAAGGAAATGAAACTCTCAGGAATCGGTGGATATAGCGCATCTGCTGTCTCTGCGCTACCGTACTTTCCTTCTGTTTCACTGATTAGTAAAACTACTAGAGTATAGGTTCCATAGCGATTTCCCAGCTGATTCGTACCAGAGAAACCCTCTTCCCATGCGTAGGATACAAGCTCACTTTCCACGTCATCAATAGTTGCAAACAGCAAGGGAACTTCACGTTCTTCTTGTACTTCTCTCAAGTAGATAAAGTAACTGCTGAGAAATTCGTTCGTCTCGCTATCTGGTTGGTACACATTAACGATTCCGTGAAATTTCAATACATCCAAATCGACATCATCTTGCAGTGTCCACAAATCATTTGCTGCATCAAATTCTGGAGTAGCGCGAATCACTCTTGCCCCCGCACTCTCAAGACTGTCTACTGCTAGCTGTAGTTCTTGTCCCTCTTCGCCCAGTAAAAGAATTGTGTAGTCCTCTAGCCTGTCTGCAGTAAAGCCATCCAGCAACATGTCTGCAAAGGTAAAGGCCAGGATATTTTCTGCCAATACACGCTCGTTAGTTTCTCGTGTTTGTGCAATGTCACGCTCGATGCCTTCAAGCAGGGTATCATGCACTGTCTCAGGGGTGCTTTCTGCAAGAAGGCCGCCCAAGAGCAGACCTATCGACAGTGCAAGAAACACTGCAATCAGTGATGCCAAATGATAGCGCATGTTATACATACGAGATACCTCTCAAAAATCGATGAACACTGTCATAGAAAAAGTAAGTGCGGCATGTGTTGTGTCTACTAAAAATCTTCACTTGCATAAACATAGGGCAACCTTAGCTTATAAACCCAACAATAAGCGCATCTGCAATACAACAAGATGGAAAATGCTACGTGCATCCGGGGATACAGAGAACAAGGTCAGTAGTACCACCAATCCTGCAAAAATTAAAGGAAAGAGCATTCCGGGTGAAACACTAGACCTATAGAGCCTACTAACACCCTTAGCATCCACTAATTTTGGCCCCGTCTTCAAGCGCACTAGAAAGGTTGAAGCCATACCCTTGCGCCCCTTGTCCAAATATTCAATCAGATTATTGTGCGTACCTACCGCCACAATAAGATCTGCGCCCTTTTCCCAGGCAAGCAAGAGAGCCAGATCTTCACTGGTGGCCGTCAGTGGCCAGACAAAGGTCTTCTCGCTATTGGCAAGACCCAATTCCTGCAGTGGCTCTAAGCCGGGGGCACGTCCATCTGCGTAAGCATGGACAATTAACTCCGCCCCTGATTTTAATGCTTCAGGAGAAACCGAGTCCATATCGCCCACTATAATGTGTGGCTTAAAACCTGCTTCAAGCAGAGCATCAGCACCACCATCAACCCCAATGAGCACAGGTTTCATTTCGCGAATATAGGAGCGCAATACCTTTAGGTCTTCCTTATAGTGATAGCCACGCACAACCACTAGGACATGTTTATCCTCTATTGGAACTGTGACTGGAGGTATCCACTGGTCATCAGAGATGATATTTTTCTCTTTTGACAGATAACTTAGAGTGTTTTGTGCAAACTCTTCCAAGCGCGCACTAACCTGTTTTTGCGCTTCCTGGTAGGCCTTATCGATAGATTCAGGGGTCTGGAAAGTGCCCGAAGCTATAAAACCTTTTCTGGTAGCTTCACTTCCCCTGTAAAGATTGCCTCTATCACTGACCGAAACCTTTTGACCTTCCTTGAGGTTTTCAAAAGGTTCTTGCCCAATATTATCAAGAAGTGCAACCCCCGCCTGCATCAAGAGAAGTGGTCCCACATTAGGATATTCCCCCGATATTGAGGGTTGCGCATTGATAACTATTTGCACACCAGAAGCAATAAGACTTTCGGCTGCAACACGATCCATGTCGACGTGATCAATCAGCGCAATATCAGTAGGCTCAAGACGCTTAACAAGGTCTTTTGTACGGCGATCGATTTTTAATTTTCCCACAAAATCCATGGGCATAGTATAGCGCAGCCGGAAAGCAGCTAAGCTTTTCTGGGGCGCACTGTAACTATAGTGACAGAAGACAGCGCAGACTATGCAGACTATCTAAATGCTAAGCTGTCCGCACTACACGATATATTAAGGGAAATGCTAGCGCTGCACAGATTGCCACTGCCACTGTGTTGGGACCCATGAAGCTAATATTATAGAGAGCAGACCAAAGCCATACGTTTTGAACATCTGGGGCATACTGACCAAAAAAGATGACTCCTGAAAATACATGTGCAGCAAAACGTGCCAAACCCCCAATCGCAGTTCCCAGCACGGCATAAAATACTAATTTTGCTATTGAAGGTACCTGCTTTGCTGCCGGGTCGGGTTGCCCTCCTGCATGATTTGATGCAGCCTTTTCCTGACTCAGTGGCCTTAAAGCAAAAAGGCCTGCAAGTCCCACTAATCCGTAGGCAATGGGGTAATCTAGCAGCATCTGCGGAATCGAAATAATGTAGGGTCCAAACATAAGGTCAGAGAAGCCTACAAGAAGTCCCGCTGTGATTCCCACAAGGGAACCGCGTGTAAGTGCTAGCACTACAATTGGTAGCATTATTAGGGAAAGACTACCGCCAGCAGGCATCCTAAAAGGTATAAGTAGAGTAAAAACTGCATTTAGCGCAAGGGATAGGGCTACGGCTAGACCAATTTCTGCAATTAGTCGAATGCGGACATCTCTCATAAGATATTCCTTTCTCCGTGTGCCGCATTACCGGCACCGTATTTTCGGTCGCGGCTACTGAGTCTGATTGACCAGAATGGTCAGACTCCTCCTTTCCCTATGGGGCACAAGGATGCAGTAGTATCCGCCTCTCAGCCATCACTGTTTAAATAGGACAGCTCCCGAGTTTTCAGATGCAGCAAGTGTAGCATAATCATTTGCTACTTGAATGACAAACGCATGTTTGACAGTGAATATTTGTTTGTATATTATTGAAAGTATGAATATCGAACAAAAGTTAGAAATACTTACAGGGGCAGCCAAATATGATGCTGCCTGCACTTCTAGTGGAGTAAACCGTAGTGCCCTGCCAGGACAGCTGGGGAATGCTTGCTCAGCGGGAATTTGTCACAGCTTTTCTGCTGACGGGCGCTGCATTGCTTTGCTTAAGGTGCTTATGAGCAATGATTGCAAATATAACTGTGCTTACTGCACTAATCGTGTAAGCAAAGACCAGTCACGCGCTAGCTTCGAACCGCGTGAGCTGGCTGATTTAGTTATCGAATTCTATCGTCGCAACTATATTGAGGGGCTGTTTCTTTCTTCTGGAGTGAGTGGTGACCCTGATTATGCAACTGCTCGCATGATTGCTGCCTTGAGTATTTTGCGCAATGACTATGGTTTCAATGGTTATATTCATGCCAAAGGGATTCCCGGAGCCTCTCCTGAAATTATCAGTCAACTAGGATATCTGGTTGACCGTCTCAGCATTAATATTGAGATGCCCAGCTCTGCAAGCCTGCAGAAATTAGCACCCGACAAGAATCCTTCAGCAATTTTTGCTCCTATGGGGCAAATTCGCGACTCTATTGGGGAAAGCAGGCAGTACTTACTGGAGTGGAAAGGGCGACGTGAAAGTCGTAACAATGATAGTGGTCGCAGGATTGGGAAGAGTGACGATTTGTCTGCCTTACGACTTGCGGCAGGATGTAGCACTTGCGAAGTGCGCGGAACCTGCACAGGGCTTGATGACTGTATGCCCGCACAGCGGAAACTAGGTAGGCCAGCACGCTTTGCCCCTGCTGGTCAAGCAACACAGATGATTATTGGAGCAAGCCCCGACAGTGACTATGACATCTTGCGAACTTCCGTCAATCTATACGACAAGTTCAATATGAAGCGCGTGTTTTATTCTGCCTATGTTCCTGTGGGAGACAGTTCCCTTATTCAGTACGAACCAAACGGACAAAGCAATGGTAGCGTACAGTTAGTGCGCGAACATAGATTGTATCAGTCAGACTGGCTGCTGCGCTTCTATAACTTTGAATTAGATGAGCTACTTTCTCCTGACATGCCGCATCTTGATCCTCTACTTGACCCAAAGTGTCTTTGGGCCTTACGCAACTTAGACCGCTTCCCTATTGAAGTTAATCGTGCCCCCATTGAAGAGTTGGTGCGTGTGCCAGGTATTGGCCCTACTGGTGCACAGAAGATTGTGCGCGCACGCAGGTCAGGCGCCCTAGACTTTAGTGCCCTTGCAGCACTGCGCATTGTGCTGAAGCGCGCGCAGTGGTTTATTACTGCAAAGGGAAAATATCGTGAAGGTTTGAAATTTGAGCATCAAGCCATCTATCAGGGTCTAACCAGTGAAGAGGCACGTAAGCGCAGTTTTCAACAGGCCCGCAAGCTAGAAGAAGCCTCAAGGCAGTTGGTATTGTTTTGAGAAATGTAAAGTATCCCCAATTGGAGCTCTCTATCGCATCTAGGTACACCAATTGTCTCGCGCGAACAAAGTTGAAATAAACAATGCTGATATATACCTACGACAATACTCTGGAAGGATTGCTTTGCTGCATCTTTGACGCATATACACGAAATGAACAACCAGATAATATTGCCTGCGAACAAGGCTTGCAGTACCAGCTAGAACAAGTACTTCACCCCGTTGTTACGGTCGAAGAGCATTGGAGTCGCGTGCGTAAGGGCATCCACAAAAAGATGGGTCGTTTAGCCTGGCAAAAGATTTGTGCCTGCTACTGTGCCTCAACAACTGACAAAGAGATGCTTATATATCGCTACTTACGTCAAGGCTTTTCTCGTGGCCGCGTTGCTCTAGACGACATCTCGCATCCTGACATCTTACCCATTGAAGAGCTATACCGCAGTGTTGGAATGGAACAACAGCGCATGATAATGTTTGTCCGCTTCGCAAAGGTAGCGACTACCAAATCCCCCTATTCGGAACCTGCTCATTCTAAGCTTAGTACCATCCCTGTCCCCTCTTCTGACCCTAAGTCTAATTCAGGAGAAATTTATTACGCTACCATCAACCCAAAGCACAACGTCCTACCCTTAGTAATGGACCACTTCGCTGCAAGATTTAATATACAAGCCTTCATCATTTATGACGAAGTTCATCAGATTGCAGGTATATCAGAAAGTGGTCAGTGGATGCTTAGTCAAGTAGAAGATGCTCAACCCCCAGAAGTCAGCCTTGATAATGAAGAATATCAAGATTTATGGAAGGCATTCTACGATGCAATATGCATTCCTGAAAGAATTAATGAGAAACGTCGCCAGCAATTCATGCCAAAGCGCCTCTGGAAACATTTACCTGAAATGCATCCGTCCAGAGACGCTAAAACATAAACTGTACAGACAGGACCCTGAACCTATCCTGCTTGGCCTTTATTTAGGATTCACGAGGTCCCAGGTGGCGTCGCTTTTTTCGAATCCCATAAGCAAACATGCTACTTATATAGGCAGCACTTAAAAACATCAATGCAAGATAGTGATATGCCTGAAGGTCATCGCCTGTTGATGGCCCTACTGTTGATGATGTTGGACTTGAGTCCTGTGAATCATCTGGAGGAGGTGTTACATCATCCCCTGGGGGTGGGGTTTCTCCTGGTGGAGGTGGTGGAGGCGCAGGTGGAGTCTCCTCATCAGGTGGAGGTGGCGGTTCCACAAAGGGAGGTTCAGGTGGTGGAGGTGTTGTTTCCTCTTCTGATGGAGGGTCTACGAAGGGAGGTTCAGGTGGTGGCGGGACCTCCTCTTGAGGTAATTGAATTGTTAGTCGACCATTATTGCCTAGCCAGTTTAAATCGATAATGTCGTTACCATAAGGAAGGGAGCGTTCGTAGGACGAATGACCAGCAGTTTTGGTATTGTTCGCAGACTTTATTATTACGCCTCTTCCTTCACTAAAGCCAGGCCTCCCAGGTTGATAGAAAGGATTGTGAGCATTGGGTCTCTCAAAAGACAGAGTGACATCTTCATTATTTCGCCATCTATTTGAATAGAAATAAGTTGAATCATCAGGTGCCGCATTTGCATATAGATATTCAATAGATACCCCATTAAGAACTTGTTCCTGATTTAATCCAACAGTGTAGCTAATTCGAATCGGATCTATGTTTCCACTTACTTCACCAGATTCCGCATCAACGCTGCGCATAGGAATAAGACTTGCAGGGATATACCAACGGACTATTTGGTCACCCTCTACCAAGGTACGATTAGTAGGGACATGAGCACCGCTGGGTCCAACAGCAGGAGAATAAACTTCTGTAAAGGTGCCTCCCTCAAGAGCAGTAAGTACATGAACTGTAATGTACATCAAATTTGTCTGCCCTCCAGATACAACAGGTTCAGATAAGATTCCTATCATAGGGAATGCTTCCACGCGAGCTGCTGCGTCCCCGGGATTTGTGGCGCCAATAAAGTTTCTATTAGCATCTGCGTAGTAAACAACACTCTTCGTATTGCCAGCGTCAATATTGAATTGAAGAAGCTGATCTATCATTGTTTGAGGTACATATTCTGGGGCAGAAGAAGTTACACCATAATTCATGTGCTCATAAAGAATAGGCGCGTAGGTGTCCAATATCGTTGTGTTGGAAAGGTCAAAAGTGTCTCTGGCATACAGAATATCATCAAAGAATAGCTGAAGATCGTCCCTGAACTCCATGTATTCTCCCAGTACGTCAGAAAATACAAGCCAGCCATCAAAATCTGGATTATCGCCAGGAACATCAGTGACCATCTCGATGCTCTGGGTTTGGATATCAGTTGTGATAGACATAAAGGCATCTCTTAGCGTATCAAGATTTGTTGCCTCAAAAAAAGCATCGGCATAGTCTAAGTCAGGAAGCGTTAAGTCAACAGTATTTATGACCTCTATTGGAGCCGCATCCCAAATATAATTACCATGAGCAATTCTGCGCTGTGCATTGAAATCAGCACTTGCCCCGGAAGTTGCTGCAAAATTTCTGAGCAAATCACCCATGCTAGGGTCGCTAGGGCTTGCATAAGGGTTTGTCGTATAACCAGAGGGCAGATTCATGCTACTTCGAATATTGGAATGTATTGCATCAGCATTATTGTCTGTGGCGACATTAAAGGGATCCATCGTTGCGCGGATAAGATCTGTGGCTGCCTGTGTGGGCTGAGCACCAAGGCCAATAGTATAAAATCCTACCGAGGGTCCTGGTTGCCCAGCTTGTCCACTAGGTGTCCCTGTGGGGAAATAGTGGTCAAGCACTAACTGTTTTCTATGCGATGCTGTTAGTACAGTCAGTAGGCTCACACCCAGCTCGCCATACAATCCATCCCCCACAAAGCCTGCAGGGGCTAAGGGGCTTACGATTTGATTTCCACTGGACCCAGGAATAACAGGGTTGCTAGCAACACCAGAGTCAAAAGCATAGTTTGACCAACCCATGGTTGGTTCACCATCAGTCATAAGTACAAGGTTTGGTCTGCGCGTAACAGTGACATCGGTAACCGTACCATCAATGTCTGTCATAGGCACAACTACTGTAGTGCTAGCTTGCTCTAAAATTTGAGCGCCTTCATAGATGCCCCACTGTGTAGGAGTTGACCCTTCGACCCTAAGAGAGGAAACAACACGATTTCCTCCCGAACCAGGTACAGGACTTGCATTAACTGTTACTGTTGATCCAGATACTGAGAAAAAATTGCTACCAACTGCAGTATAGCGACCTAAAGCAAGAACATGCTGCACTCTTGCATATCCCCCACTGACGCCACCATAAGCAACAACTGCAAGACGATTCTGAGGGTTAGCATCTTGAAGTATGCCAATAGCTTCATTGAGCGCTTCAATCAGAAAAGTTATTCGGGAAAGCTCTGCTCCAGGATCAGTATTTGCCATGCTGCCTGACACATCAATGACAAATACGGTGTCTGCTGGAATTGCATAGCCCTCTATAGTTGAAAAAGACTGACTAAGAGCTGAAAGCGTGACCGTAAAGTCATCTTCTTCTAGGCCAGGAGTAACGCTTTTGTCTGTCCAGATGCGCCCATCATGCACTCTGGGCACATTAATAAAGCCCATATCATTTGAGGTGTCTGGGTCAACCTGCCTGTCAGTGATAAGCAAAGTATTTGTAGCGGGGCTTATTTCACCAGATAGTGAAGCGTCTGGCAATGCCGCTGCCACCGAAGTTAGACTTGAAGTAAGTAGAGCAATGGCTAAGAAAAAACTGAATAATTTCTTGAAGGTAACACTTCTTGCAATGTGACGATCCATGATAGACATCCTCCTTCGCGCGTGCGCGCATCTTCCTATGTCTTTTCATACGTAGATTATTTTATCACAAGATGTTCACATTTTAAGCATGATTTGCATACATAAATATGTGCAGGACAACACACAATAATGTATCCTCAAGAGTTGTCTATGAGGCTAATCGCTGGAATCGGGAAGATGAATTTTGCAATTTTTGAGGTGGTGCCGGAGGAAAGGCTTTCCATTTTAGCAAAATTTTGAGGTGGTGCCGGAGGAGGGATTTGAACCCTCACGGGGTTGCCCCCAATGGATTTTGAATCCACCGCGTCTGCCATTCCGCCACTCCGGCAAAGAGAGGTGTCGAAAACGCGTATAACAGTATAACCTAACTTTTATCTGCTGAGTGACCCAAGTAGCAAAGCTTCGCACCAAAAGACAGAAAGAGGCAAAGTGTACTCAAATCATATGAGCAATTTCTCATCCTCTCTCTAGTGCAAGGATTCGCCGCTAAGTGCGCTCTATTCTAGTTACTGCTACATTTCCTAGGGGCACTATTGCTTTACTTCTTACCGCCAGCAATTCGGCCTTGATGGCTTCGCGTTTCATTTCTCGAATTTCTTCTCGTAGGATTTCTAGCTCATCTTGTAGGCGGTCACGCTCTTCCTCTAGCTCTATGATGCGCACCACACCTGCCAGATTGATGCCCTCTTCTTGAGTTAGCTCCTGAATCAGCTTCAGGCGCTCTATGTCGGCATCAGAATAGAGGCGCGTATTCCCGCCTGTACGCTTTGGCTCTACTAGTTGCTTGCGTTCGTAGATGCGCAAGGTTTGTGGATGTACACCTGCAAGCTCTGCTGCTATCCCTATCATGTACACTGGGCGGTGTTTTTCGCGTCTCATGAGTCTCTGCTCTCTATTCTAAAAATGAGCTCTTAAATCGTCGTCAAATTCTTGTAGTTCTTTTAATAACTTCTTCTGTTTTGAGCTTAGTTTCTTTGGCATCTCTATTACTGCTTTCACCAAAAGATCGCCATGTCCCTTCCCTTTTAGCTTCGGGGCGCCTTTGCCCTTCATTCTGAAGACTTTTCCTGTCTGCGTACCTGCGGGAATTTTCAACTTTGCTTTCGCCCCACCATCAGACAAAGGTAGTGGCACCGTTACGCTGGTTCCCAGTGCTGCCTCACTTACTGAGAGAGGCAAATCAAGCAGTACATCTGCTTTATCACGCTTAAAGTGTGGATGCTGAGCAATGCTTACGGCAATAACTAAGTCACCGCGCGGACCACCCGAATCACTTACGCCACCCTTGCCACGAAATTTCAACTTTTGACCATCGATTACACCAGCAGGAATGTTTACTGATATGTCTTTACCTGCCCCACCAGGAGTCGATGCTGCAATATGAGCTTTCCGAGTTGCACCCGTTAAAGACTCATCAAAACTAACGTTAATGCTCATTTGGTAGTCTTGACCTTTAGTGGGTCCTCGTCTTCCAAAGGGACCACCACCACGACCAGTAGCGCCGCCAAACATAGAACCAAAGATATCACTCATGTCAAAGTCTACACGTTGGTAACCCCCACTGGAACCTCCAAAAGGATTACCGCCAGCAAAGGGATTGCCACCAGCGCCATAACCTGGACCGGGTCTATTCTCACCAAAGTATTGCCCAAATTGATCGTACTGAGCACGCTTCTCTTTATCCGAGAGAATCTCATACGCTTCGTTGACCTGCTTGAAGGCATCTTCGTCGCCACCCGTATCAGGATGATGTTCACGCGCCTTCTTGCGAAATGCCTTCTTGATTTCATCAGCATCGGCGGTTTTTGAGACCCCTAGCAGGTCGTAATAATTCTTTTTTTCTGCCATGACTCTCTACCCTCCAATCCTTATGAATTTGTATTTGTGGAAACCACGACCATGGCTGGGCGTAAGACACGCGGATTATCGCTGTCCTTGCCCATGACGTAGCCTTTTTGCAGTACCTGAGAAACACTCTGATCAGGAGCGTTGTCATCTTCAATCATTTGAACAGCTTGTGCAGTATTATGGTCAAAGGTCTGCCCTAAGGGATTTATAATCTCTACCTGTTCTGTAGCAAAAACTGCTACCAGCTTTGCCTGTATTGCCTGCAAACCTTCCAGCATGTCATTGCCAGATTCCTGTGCATGAGCAACAGCGAATTCAATATCATCCATTGCAGGAATCAGTGCAGTTACCACACGTTCGCTTGCACGAAGAAGCGCTGTTGCTTGCTGTGTCTGCATTCGCTTTTTGCTATTCTCAAATTCTGCCTGAGCACGCAGAGCCTTATCGCGGAACTCTTCCATTTGAGCAAGCAGTGCCTCAACTTCTGACTGATCGTCAAATACCGGAGTATCTTGTTCTGTGCTTGCAGCTGAAGCTGCTGCACTAGCAGCAGCTTCAGTATTTGCTTCAGATGTATGTTTATCTGTCTTTTTACTTGTCATCTTCTTCAACTACTTCAAAGTCTCCGTCGACAACCTCTTCGCCCTCATCGTTGGTGGCAGCTTCAGCATCGCCACCTTCGGCAGCAGTTTCATCCTGAACCTGCTGGTAGGCAATCTCTGCCAACTTAAAGCTTGCTGTGGTCAAAGTTTCAGTCTTCGCCTTGATTTCATCAAGGTCGTCGCTTTCTAGTGCAGTCTTTAGCTCTGCAACAGCAGCTTCAACTTCATCCTTAGTTTCTGCAGGAACCTTGTCGCCCAAGTCCTCAATAGTCTTTTCTGTTTGGTATACCAATGAGTCAGCGGTGTTGCGAGCCTCAACGCCCTCTTTCATCTTCGCGTCTTCGTCAGCATTTGCCTCGGCGTCTGCCACCATGGCATCAACTTCATCATCGGAAAGACCTGTTGAGCCTGTGATGGTAATCTTTTGCTCTTGTCCAGTTCCACGGTCCTTTGCTGATACGTTTACAATACCGTTTGCATCAATGTCAAAGGTAACCTCAATCTGCGGTACACCGCGGGGCGCTGCTGGGATGTTTGCCAGTGTAAAGCGACCCAAGGTCTTATTTGCTGCAGCCATCTCACGTTCACCCTGCAAGACGTGAATCTCTACACTGGTCTGCCCATCAGCAGCGGTAGAGTAGGTCTCTGTCTTGCGTGTTGGAATCGTAGTATTGCGCTCAATCATCTTTGTGCTAATACCACCCATGGTCTCTACACCTAGAGATAGTGGAGTAACATCCAATAGCAAGATGTCGCCCTTACCAAAGTCACCTGACAGTACACCACCCTGAACGGCAGCGCCCAGTGCTACTACCTCATCTGGGTTTACTCCCATGTGAGGGTCTTTACCTGTAAGCTTCTTCACCATATCTTGAACGGCTGGCATTCTGGTAGAGCCTCCGACAAGGATTACCTCGTCAATCTCGCCCATCTTAACGCCTGCGTCCTTCATAGCCTGCTGAACAGGCTTCTTAGTGCGCTCTAGTAGGTCACTGGTTAGTTTTTCAAAGTCTGCACGTGACAATGTGTAGTCAAGATGCTTTGGTCCACTGGCATCAGCAGTAATAAAGGGCAGGTTGATGTGCGCGCTTTGAGCTGATGAGAGTTCCATCTTTGCACGTTCCGCTGCTTCCTTTAGGCGCTGCAAGGCCATTTTGTCATCGCGCAAATCTACGCCCTGGTCAGCCTTGAACTTATCTGCCATCCAGTCGATAACCTTTTGATCCCAGTCGTCTCCACCTAGTTGGTTGTCACCACTGGTTGCCATTACCTCTACGACGTTGTCGCCTAGTTCTAGCACAGATACATCAAAAGTACCGCCACCTAGATCAAAAATAAGAACCTTTTGTTCCTTACCTGCTTTGTCCAGACCATAGGCAAGAGCTGCAGCAGTAGGCTCATTTACAATACGCTTTACCTCGAGACCAGCAATCTTGCCAGCATCTTTTGTTGCTTGGCGCTGTGCATCGTTGAAGTAGGCTGGTACGGTAATAACTGCTTCGGTAATTTTCTCACCCAGATACTTTTCTGCATCTGTCTTCAGCTTTTGCAGAGTCATGGCACTAATCTCTTCTGGAGTGTAGTTCTTGCCATCAATCTCTACCTCTACACGACCACCCTTACCAGATACAACTTTGTAGCTGACTGTTTTTAGCTCTCCACTGACTTCTGAATACTTGCGACCAATGAAGCGTTTGATTGAGCCAATGGTGTTTACCGGATTGGTTACTGCCTGATTCTTTGCGGGCTTGCCGACTAGTCGGTCACCCTCTTTGCGAAAGGCCACAACACTAGGTGTGGTGCGGTCTCCTTCTGCGTTGATAACTATAGTAGGCTCTCCACCCTCGATAAGTGCCATTGCACTATTGGTGGTACCTAAATCAATTCCTAGTACTTTCGACATAATAATACTCCCTTTCTGCTTCTAATCTTTGTTTTAAATTGGATTATTTTGTCATGGTTTTATACACAGATAAACTTTACTAGGGACTATCTTATAATCTAAGCGTCCTATTGTCAAGTTTTATGCGATATAAATATAAGGTAATTTTTGGTGTTGAGCTCTAAGAAATAATGCGACAACTGACTCAGGGAAGTTCAGTGGGTTATTGCAGAAAGGGGTTGATAGAGCAAAGAGTTGACGAATTAAGCAAATTTAACTTTGTCGATTTGAGCAGTGAGCCAATCAATCCACTCTTCCATGCCTTCACCTGTTTTTGCAGATACAGGGAAAATAGGAGCCTTTGGGTTAAGCGACTTTACTGTTGTCTCGAAGTCTTCCCTATCAAAGTCAAATACAGGCAAAGTGTCTATCTTGCTTATGAGTACTGCTTTTGAGGTTTGAAATATTCCCGGATATTTGTGGGGCTTATCATCGCCTTCTGGGACAGACAGTATCATTACCTTTGCATCTTCACCCAGGTAGAATTCTGTTGTGCAGACTAGATTCCCCACATTTTCTATGATGATGAAATCCAGCTCATCTAAAGGCAGCTGGTCAAGGGCACTTCGAATCATGTCTGATTCCAGATGGCAAATCCCGCCTGTATTAATTTGTATGGCAGGAATCCCTGCTGCTTTAATTTTGAGTGCGTCCACATTTGAAGCAATGTCGCCCTCTATAACGGCAATCTTGTAACGGTCCTTTAAAGCTTCAATCGTTGCTAGGATTGTCGTGGTCTTCCCTGCTCCCGGACTGGCCATGAGGTCTAGGGCAAAAACCTTCTTTTCTTGCAGCAGCTCTCTATTTGATTGTGCTAGCTTGTCATTTTTATCTAGTATAGGCTTGTTTATATCAATGTGAGTCATTATGCTTCCTTCAAAATAGCTGCTGCGTCTGCGCGAGCTTCCTCTATCATACTGGCGTAAGGGTCGCTTTCTTCAGCGACTTCCTTAAAGGGTTCACTGTCTGCTTCCATGCCGTCTATGCGCAGTTCACGACCTGTCAGCATTGTTATATCTATTGATCCGCAACTGGGACACAGGGTTGAAAAGCGGTCATGGTCAAACTCTGCCGCGCAATCATTGCAGTGTGACCTGGTCGTTAACATCGTCATCTTAAGAGTCGCATTGCGTGCTGGTGTATTTTGCTTCAATGCTTCAAAGGCAAAATTTAAGGGGATTTCTTGGATGTCTGTTTGCTCCCCTACCGTGAGACTAATCTCTGTGATGCGCGTCTCTCCTGCTTTTTCCAAAGCTTCAAAGGCTGCATCAAAGACAGATTGCATAATGCTCATCTCATGCATTGGTGTTGCTCTCTCCTTCTGCTGAGCTTTGCTCGCCGCCTGAGTCTTGAGCCGAATCTTCAGATTCATCTGCCTTACGCGCTTCTCGTGCTGCTATACGCTTTTCAGCGGCCTCCGCTTGCTTTTTGAGCTTTGCCCTTGCTGCTAACTTTTCCTTGTCATCTGTAGGAGCATTATCATAGAGCAGCATTTGCTCATAAGCATCAACGTATTGCTGATCTATGCGCTCTGCCAAGAATAGACGTGATGCCAAAAGCCCACTCTCGTACAAAACAATCAGAGAAAGTCCTAGGGCAAGCGTTGTAACGGGCCCTCTATCTGGAGTTATCACGGCTGCAAAAATGAAGAGTGAAATGTATGCCACACGCCACGATTCTCTGATGGTAGGGTAACCAATAATACCTAGCCCTATAAAGGCGAAAATTACTAAGGGTAGCTCGAAGCTTATACCAAAGGCAAGAAGCACCAAGGCAACACCAGAAAGCCAGTCTTGCCCTCTAGGTACCTCATAGGTATAGGCAGTATGCTGCGATAATAGAAATTCGATTGTCATAGGCATTATAAGGAAGTAAGCAAAGACAACTCCTGTAACAAAGAGGCCCCCTGCGGCAAGTACTGTAGGCAAAACCCATTTGCGCTCACGCCCCTTCATTGCAGGAGCAAAGAAGGCAAAGATATGATAAAGCAGGAGAGGACTAGTAACGATTAATGCGCCATAAAGGCCTACGGTAAAGCGAAAGGTCATCGCATCAAACATTCCCATAAGTGCAAATCCATCTGGGAGATGTGGAAGGACATCTTTGAAGAAGATATCCATAATGACCATATGGGCAGGCTCCCAGTAGAAGAAGAAGCTAAGCACAACAAGAACTATGACGTAATTGGTGAGCCTTTTGCGCAGCTCATTAAAGTGTGCGAAGAAGGGAAGACTTTTGGGGTCTTTCTTTGCTTCCTCTTGTGTTTCGCTAGCTTGTGTTTTTGCCATATCTGCCTAAGCCTCTTTAGCTTCGCCTGAAGGAGTCCCTGCGGCTGATGGAGCTGCCTGTTCTAAGCTTGCCCAAATACTTTCTGCTGCCGTACTAGACTTTGATGCAGTAGGTTGTGATTCCTGCACTGCTGGAACAGATACTGCTACTGGCTTTGCCGCATCAGAGACAGAATC
This sequence comes from Coriobacteriia bacterium, assembly GCA_009785705.1. Lineage (GTDB taxonomy): Bacteria > Actinomycetota > Coriobacteriia > WRKU01 > WQUG01 > WRBW01. Next base: position 55,682 of record WQVS01000001.1, on the reverse strand, counting down.
TATGACTGATTTTTGAGAAGCTTCTAAGCCTGCTGATTGCACCTGCGCAGATTCAAAGGCTACAGGTTGAGTAGCAGCTTGAGCTGTAGGTGCTGTGTTCGCAGGAGGAGCTGGGGTCGTCTGACTATAAAGACTTTTTCTCTCTGGAGTTAAGAGGGATTGAGGAGTAACTTTATTGCCACCCATTCCTAAAGGATCTTTTAGTGCCGCCAATTCTTCAGGAGATATTATTTGGGTATTGACTACCTCTTGAACCTGATTGCGTGCATCAGCATAGAAGCCTATACCTTTTTTAATAGTTTTTACAATTTGAGGAATTTTATCAGGACCAAAAAAAATCAGGGCAATGATTATGATTAAAGCTATCTCCCAGCCACCCATAATTTGCCCTGATTCCTAACTACTCGTATGCGTTACCTAACCCATAAGGTCAGCTATTCGGATTCGTCCTGATTGTCGTCATCTTCGGCGGTCAGATCTGTTCCAAAGACAATTCCTTCGTCATCGTCCTCATTGCCAGTGACGACTCCACCTTCGTTTTGGTTTGCCTCTGCCATCTGAGCTTCGAGCTCTGCCAAAATCTCTGGAGGTAAATCATCAGCAGTAATTGTCATCGGAGGCGGAGGGTCGCCCCAAGTCGCGATTGAAGTGATTACACCAATGGCCATAAACACTGCTGCTGCCATGAGGCCAGCAACTAGAATCCATACCAAAATACGAATCCAAAGAGGACTATTACTCTTGTCAATTGCCTTAACCATAATAAACTCTTAATATCCTTCTGAATCTTCGTCAGCACCTTCTGCTGAAGCACCTTCGCCGTCCCCAGGCATGATAACGTTACCGTCTTCATCAAGAGGAGGATGACCTTCTGGCATGTCACCCATCATTTGCTCATCGTCAAGAATCGGAGCACCACCCATGCCTCCGCCCATGCCGCCCATTCCGCCGCCACCCATACCACCGTCTTGCGGAGGCATTTGCTGGTTAGCAGGAGGAGCAGTATTAACCGAAGGTAGCATTGCATTTGCTGCAAGTAGACCACCTAAGAAACCAATCAAAATTGCAATAACAGCAATGAGTATTACTACCACAGGAGTAAACTCAAAAGCTGCCTCATTTGCAGCGGGTTTCCTATTTACAGGAGCCTTCCTTGCAGGTCCTGAGCCCTTCTTTGCAGGAGCTTTGCCGCCGCTCTTTGCAACAGGCTTTTTCTTTACAGGAGCTTTTTTCTTTGTTTCCTCTACAGGCTCATCGCCTTCAAAAAAAAGATCGTCGGACATGATAAATCCTTTCTTGTCAAACTGTGTACTGTCCTAAATGCACCAAAGCAACACAGAATATGCTGCTTATACGGATCGAAGTGCATTTCTACGCGCTAAATTCAACTGCTCAAGTATAACAAATTTACCCTTAGTTGTGCCTGCGTTTCTCGCATTTCTGGCTACTTTAAATTATAAGCTGCAGGCATTCAGAAGTATCCACCTAGCACAATCGCCTCCCCATTAGGGGCAATACATACTTGCGTGTGAGTTCCTTACAGGATGCTAGCGGTCGTCAGATACTTCCTGAGGTAATTCTTGTATGGTAGGAATACCTTTCTCTGTTCTCCACTTTTCGTGGATTGCAGATGCTGCAGGATTTTTCTCTGGGATTAAGATATTTTTTACGTTCTCTACAACCCAAATCTTGATGCATTCCCACAGGTTAGAAATTCTGAAGTTAACAGGCCAGCGAAGTTCTGTCTTTTCGCAGATAGTAGATTCAGATAGCTCTTCCATTTCACGGCGCAAATCACCAATCTTTGCTTCGCGCTCTTCTGGAGTAGCCAGTTCTGCGTCACGCATAACCTCATCAACACGCGCCATAGAAACCTTTGCTTCTTCAATGCGGTTTTTAACCTCATCTGCAGTCTTGTCATCAATAAGACCTGACTTGCGCTTCATTTCGTTTAGACGTAGACCTGCCTCATAGGTAACATCTACGAGCTCATCTGGTGGCAAGTGGATGCTTTCATAGTTCATGACATATTTCCATGAAGGCTGTACCAGCAACTGGCGATGTTCTTCTACCGTAGTTGCTCGCAGCTTGTAGCCATGCTCTTCTGGATTATCATAAGCGATTGAGCCTGGATCCAGGAAGGGTGTCATAGCGGCAATATTACTGATAAGGCGCTTATCGTAATCAAGGCTCTCATACAGATTGCCAATATAATCAACGTTATCAAGAACTGATTGAGCATTCTGACCTGGAATACCAATTAGATAGTACAAATCAAAGCGCGTTGCACCATATTCAAAGGCTTGTTTGATGCTTTTTTCGACCTCTGCAGTCGTGTAGTGCCCTTTACCAAAGAGCTTACGGATTTCATCGTCGTGACTCTCTGCACTAACCTCGATGGTCCAATCGTTGAGATTGGCAGCAAGCAGTTCATAGAGTTTCTCATCTGGCGGAGTAAACACCTCAAAACCAATGGGAGCACGCAAGTTGATCTTGCCCAAGGACTCAATGAACACCTTGACATAGTCATCCCCTGCCTGCATAAAGTCATTCAGGACAAAAATTGCACCAGGGATGTATTTTTGCGCATGTGCGATATCGCGCGCTATAAGTTCTGGATCACGATAGGCGACTCTTCTTCGGTTATAGTGCTTTTGATAAGATGCCTGCGACCCTCCACAAGTAACGCAATTGTGAGTACAGCCACGACAACATATAGTTGCAGCCATGGGATAGTTAATCCACTGCTTGTAAGGCACAACTCCAAAGAGGTCACGGTCGCGAATAACGCTCTTCATGTTGAAGCTGAAATCCAAAGAAGGCGCATTGAAATCTGGCGGCACAAAGCTGAGTTCATTTACGACCATATCGCCGCTCTTATCACGCCAGGTCAAATTAGGAATTGATGCCAAGGTCTCATTAGAGGGTTTACCGTTACTGCCCTTGATGGCTTCCATCAAGCGGCGAACAGGCTCTTCTGTTGAGTCTCCGCGGAAAACGTAGTCAATACAAGGATAGTTAGTAATCAGGTCTTCGTGAAAGACGCTTGAAGAGAGACCGCCAAAGATAACGGGTACATCAGGGTGATACTTTTTAAGCAAGCGTGCAATCTCAATGGTACCGTGACTGTGCGGCATCCAGTGCAAGGCAAGACCAAAGGCCTTTGCATTAAGTCTACTGATGAAACGTTCAACATCAAACTTTTCGCTCTGCAGCATCAAGTTTGCCAAATTGAATAAGCGCACTGTATGCCCATTGCGCTCTAAATATTCACCAATAGTGGTAAGTCCTAATGGATATATTTCAAAAATGGGTGTTGAGGGCACAAGGTCTGAAATAGGTCCAAACATCTGTGGCTTTTTACGGAAATCATAAATCGATGGCGCGTGTAACAGTACTAAATCTGGTGAAGTTTTGAAGCTCATAATAAAAGGCGCCTACAGTGCGGGAAGTCCCGAAGTGTAGGCGCCTATCCCCCTTACAGTGGAATTAGCTAGCGGTCTCTAGTCTTGGTTCAGTCCTACGTGGCATACAGCACATGATGTTGGCGAGTGACAGTCGAAGCAGACCGTTGCACCTAGCTGTTGCGTTGCAGGAATGTGTCCAATCCATTCCCAGCTGACTTCAGTGTCGAAGTCCCAGTCAAGGTTTGGATATCCGTGGTGACAAGCACTACAGGTCGAAGCATCAGTGATTTCTCCTCTGTTGCCTGTCGCTGCCTGTGTGTCATTCACAGCAGACGTTACGTGGCAGATTGCACAACTGTCTGGATAATCTCTAGCATCATCAACGTGTGGTTGCATGAAGTAGCCAGCAGGGTGAGGCATTCTGATTCCACCATGGCAGTCATCACAGAATCTTGTTGTGTGACAGGTATAGCAGTAGTTAATAGCACGCACATTAGGCACACCACGCAGTGCCAGTGACTCTACATCTGTGTTTTTGTTTACTTGGTCATTGTAAGTCGGGCGCGGACCATCAATGAAGTCTCTTACATTTTCTTCAATCTCCATTGCCCAAGGACCATGGATATCTTCAACAAAACGAGGTACGCGGTGATTGTCAGGAATCAAGTCAAAGTAGCTCGTGTGACAAATTGAACATTCACCTGTAGCACCAGGGAACTGACCGATTGGATAAGGAGTACTTACTAGCTGACCGTCATGCTCATCAAAGCGGTGACAGCGATAACAAGCAGTCATTAGCATAAAGTCATCGTGATCAGGTTGATTAAATCTACCAGGAGCATACTCTGTAGGCTCATGTACATTCACCCAGTCGCCACCTTGGTAGTGACCTACACGGTTGTGACAGGCAGTACAAGAGATGTTTAAGTCTGTATGTGCCCAGTGATCCATGATAATGCCGTCACTTGTGTTGGTTTCGCCGCGCTGATTAAGTCCACCGCGGTTCTCCATCCTGTGACACTGAGTACAGTATTTACTGGGCTGTTTTGCCGGATTCATGGCGAGATCACTCAGCGGATTGAGTGGTATCTCTACTGTTCCCGCAATTGATGGAGGCATCTTTAGAAGAGCTTCAACTTTAAAGAGAAGGAATGAGATTGGATCTCCACCTGGCTGCTTGTGACAAGCAATACAGGCAACACCTGTGTGAGTTGAATTATCGTAAGAGGTCACCGTATCCCATTGTGGATAGTGACATACTGCTGCGCAGAACCAATAGGTAGTAGTAACACTAACACCTAAGGCAACTACAAGCATAAGCGCAGTCATAACTGTTCCGAGCCAAATGATTGCTCTGGCCCTAGTTCGACTGTTCCTAAACGCATCAATCAGTGCATGAACTAACTTCATAGCATCTTCCCCATATCGTACGCTTCATTTTCATGACAACACATATTACGGACAAGTTTACTAGACATTATCTACGGGGACAAGCGTTGTAGTGCGCATTTTTTATGAAAACAGGGATATTTAGGATGTATTGAAAAGGCGCCTCAAAACATCCATTTCGCAAACCTCCCTTTAAGTTGCAAAATGAGCTTTAATAGGTGCCGTATTCTTCGCAGAGGAAATTTGCGAAACTTTCTACTTCATTCAGCTCAAACACAAGACTTCCTGCCTGTCTCCACTGCTCAGCAAGAACAGGGTCATCACTGATTATTCCGCTACATTGCTCAGGCGAAAAACGAGGCTCTTCAAGCCTTTCCTTCCGCGCGATTACATAGCGCTCTACCCCCCGGATACAGGGAGAGCTGTTAAAGCTTTCAGCCAGCAAGATGTTACATCCTGATTGGGCAGCAATACAGGATAACTCTTCAAGGTCTGCCATCTGTTCACGCTGGTGCACCAGCGATAACTGCTTTGATGTCGACATAATCGAACAACTTGCACCAGCCTGAGAATACAGCCAAGAATCTTTACCTACAATGTCAACAGGCACATCATGCTTGTGCTGTTTGACACAGGCGACTCTAAAACCCCTTGCTTCAAGCAACGGTATCAGAGACGAGATAAAGGTGGTTTTACCAGAATTTTTACGCCCCACCAGCGAAATAACAGGAATCATTCTATCGCTACCATTTTCTGCCACGGCCTTAATCGGCTCCTCTTTTGTCGGCACAGTGTTCTTGCACAGCCTGCTCAAGGCCTTCCATCAAAATGCCCTCAAGACGCAGGTCAACCTCTGCTGGATTTTCTAAGTCCTTTTCATTAAGAACCTTCTGGGTTCCCTGACATTCACTACAGTAGTAAATTCTGCGTGCACTATCATCTTCGTCAAAGTGATAGCTCAAAGCGTCCTGGTTACGCGTTCCGCAACGCGTACAGCGAATTCTTTCATAATTCCACACGTGCTCGCAGTAGGCACACCACAGCTTTCGCGCACTTCCCTCAGTCTCTTTTCCTGAGTCAAGCAATATTCCCATCTCTGCTCCATAACCACAGAGAGGACAGTCACCTTTTTCAGCAGCAAAGTCCACTGGGGCTGACTCAGTGACATCTGACTTCCCGATGCTCTTCTCTGTCTGTAGGTCAGGATTTTTCTCACTTTCAAACCACAATTCGGCTAGATGTTCATACAGTTCTTCACCTAGTCTATCGCGATATCTCTTAATCGAATCTATGTCTGTTTGGACAATCACATGCGCCCCTCTCGACAGGCGGGTCACTAAGAAGGTAGGACTCAGTGACCCGCACACTTCAGAAAAACTTAAGCTAGTTGCCTGCTGTCTGTGACTCTAGCAGCCACCAACAAACACTTAAGACTTTTCTACAACATTTTCGCCACTGGCAAGCTCTTCCTCTGCCCAGTGACCCCAGTGATACAGCGCATCAGACTCTGAAACAAGTCCGTCTCCGAACATACCGCGCGGCAAGCGGCGATAAGGCTGGAAGATTCCTGCACCCAAGAAGATGTGCACCACCAAAAGAATGGCAAAGATAACAAAGGCAATCTGATGAGCAAACTTCGCAATAGCGAAAATCCACACAGGAAGAATGCCCGTACCGATAAGCATCAAGACACCAGAAATCATAAATATCAAGATAAGCAGGTACATAACAATGTCAGATGCTCTTTGTCCTGACTTAATATAGTGCTGCTTTGGCATATGGTACTTTTTAGGATTAAACAGGTAAAGCGGGAAGAACTTCATGAAGTCAACATCATCCTTATCCCACCTGCGGAACAGATTTTGGAAAATGTGCTTCAAGTTGCTGGGCTTTGCAAGGTAACCAATAATCGGCACTGCTACAAAAAGGATTCCCACAATTCTGTGCACCCAAGATGAGGCCTGCAAAACTTCAAACCCTAAAACCTTACCTAATCCTGGCACGAAAAGAGCTAGGCCTGTAATAAGCAAAACAATACCAAAAACGGCATATGCCCAATGCACGAAGCGAGCCCAGAAATTATGACGTCTAATATACCTAGTCATTTTTCTTCACCTCACCTTCGGAAGCCTTTACCGTCTTCTTGCTTGCTTTAACTTCTTTTGTGTCGGCCTTCTCTTCTTTTTTCAATCCAAGTTTCACAATAGGAGCATTAGGATCCATGGGCTTACCACCATCACAGGTAACCCTGCGAACATTGTCATAGGTGTACTGCTCTTCGCTGTAACCTGAACCACGACCACCCATAAAGGCCAGTGCTGTTACTCCTAAAGCACCTAGAACACCTACGCCTGCCACAGTAGGAAGCATGTTCCCTATCTGTGTCATAAGCGGTGCTTGCGGGTTCACCATTTCTCTGTGGCTGTCCGCCCCAAAGGGAAGGATGGAGATTACTCCGAGACCACCCATTTGATTAACGCCATAGACTTCAACATTGGGGAACTTTGACTTGATTTCCAGTGCCCTTCTTTGAGCCTTTGCAATCATGTCTGACCTTGCCCCAAAATCAAGTGCGTCTGCTGTACATGACTTCATGCACGAGGGAGTAAGTCCATTTTGCAAACGGTCCTGACAAAGACTGCACTTCTTAGCCTTTTTCTCGCGCTCACAAAACTTTGGCGAATCAAAGGGACAGGCTGCGATGCAATACTGGCAACCAAAGCACTTCGATGAATCAATAGCTACAGCACCATTACTGGTTTTGTGGCATGCCCCTGAAGAGCAGACGCTAACACAGGGCGCATCCGCACAATGTCTACAGGCGTCTCTACCAAAGGCAATCGTTACTTCGTCTTCTCTGGGTTCAATCTCATCAAAAGTTACCCTAAGCCACGTATCACCCGAGTTCTCCGCAGGAGATTCATAGGACCCAGAAAAGGGTGCGTCACCGAAGTCCAGCGGTGCGGGAAGTTGGTTCCATTGCTTACAAGCAACCTGACAGCCCTTGCAGCCGGTACATTTTGAAGCATCAAATAAAATCGCTATACTACTAGCCATCTACATCACCCCACCTTCCTGATATCTACCAGGAATGCTTTGTATTCCGGGATAAAGGTATTTCCGTCTCCTACGCTCGGTGTAAGCGTATTTGCACTTGCCCCGCGAGCCATGCCAACCTGACCCCAGTGCCAAGGCATGCCTAGTTGGTGAACATTTTTGCCGTCAACCTTCAAGGTCTTCATGCGCTTTGTCACCATGGCATATACTTCAACGACTCCTCGATTGTTAAAGACCTCTACCCTGTCCCCTGTTGAGATGCCCTTTTCCTCAGCAAGCTCTTCAGAAATTTCAACAAACATGTGCGGCATAGCTTCGCCTAGATAAGGCAAATTTCGGGTAATGGTACCACTCTGCCAATGCTCTACTACACGCCAAGTCGTTGCGACAATGGGGAACTCGCTTGCAGTGCCTAGTCTGCTTGCTTCTTCGAAAACAAGTGCCGTAGGAATGTTTTGGCGTCCTGACAGCGGATTATTGATGGGAGATTCGTAGGGTTCATAATGCTCTGCAAAGGGTCCATCGACCATGCCAGGCGCAAAGAGGCGCGCAACATACTCTGCGTTCATAAAGAAGGCAGGACAGTTTTCTGGATGGATTCCCTCAAAGGTCGGTTCCCCTATCACTGGGTCAGTACCCACGGGTCTCTGGAAAGCAAAGTCTGGCACGTCGTTTCTATCCCAATTGTTTCCGTTCCACTGCACGAGGATTCTTTCAGGATTACGTGCAAGTCCTGTGTCCTTATGCGTCGAAGCACGGTTGTATACAATACGACGATTAAGTGGCCAAGCAAAAGCCCATTGCGGGAACTGCTTTAGTCCGCCCCCAAGTCCTGATACCGTTCTATCACTTGCATCGCGTGCACCGCAAGGCTGAACAGCAGGATTCAAGGGATCTTCATTGTTACTGTAATAGCCAGAGTAAATCCAGTTCATACAGGCTGTCGTACCGTTTGCCTGCAGTTGACCAAAGCCAGAAAGCAGCTGTCTATCTTCAACGGTGTAACCGTTAATTGCCTGAGCAACTCTACGCGAATCAAAGTTTCCATTTTCATCAACATAATCCCAGGTCAAGTTCATGATGGGGTCTGGAAATACTCCACCCTCTGCATAGACCTCTTGATAAGCGCGGAAAAGACGGGTCATGATTTCACCGTCACGCAAGGCTTCACCTATGGGATTAAGGGCAGCATAACGCCACTGTGCCCAACGGCCAGAGTTAGTGATGGTTCCCTCTGATTCAATGTGTGAAGCTGCTGGAAGCAAGAATACTTCTGTATCGATACTTTCCGGAGTCGCTTCTCCACCCTCTTCAAGTGGTACTGACCAGAAGTTAGAGGTGTCATTCTCAAAGACATCAACACTGACTAGCCAATCAAGTTTTGCAAGACCACCACGAGTACGATTAGAGTTCGGTCCACCTACTACAGGATTCATACCCCAAGAGAAAAGGCCTTTGATTTTGCCCGCATGTGCTTCCTCGAAGATTTCCATGAAGGAGTAGTTTGTCTTTGAGCCGAGCTTTGGCAGATAGTCAAAGCAGTAATCATTGTCTATCGTTGCATGGTCGCCCCAGAATTCTTTGAGTTTTGACACTATGAAACGTGGTCTATTTGCCCAGAATCCGCTGTGTGCTGTGCCCTCATTATAGGCACGCAGAGTAGGCGTTCCACCCTCTGATGGCACAGGATTATAACCAGGCAAAATGTTGTGCAGTAGACCAAAGTCTGTTGAACCTTGAATATTGCACTTACCACGTAGTGCTGCAATACCACCACCAGCAATACCCATGTTGCCCAGCAACAATTGAATCATTGATTTCGCGCGTACATTTTGCGAGCCCTTTGAATGTTGAGTAATACCCATGGCATACAGCCAATTTAGGCTACGGTCATCTGCTGCAGTACTTGCGTAGATTTCACAGATTTCCAAGAAATCTGATTCTGACATACCGACGGTACGTGACACCGTTTCTGGCGTGTAGCGCTCATAGTGCTTTTTCATGAGCTGCATAACGCAGTTTGGGTCTTGCATGCTGGGATCTTTTTTAACCTCAGGTACAGCGGGTGTCGTAAATTCTGGCACACCCTCACCTGCTACCCAGGCATATTGTCCGTCTTCTGAGGTATCCCATTCTGTCGTACCTTCAATTTGATAGCTCCAGCTAGCTCTATCGTAGGCTGCTGGACCTTCTTCCCCTGAAAATCCACTGAACATACCGTCTGAGAAGTCATATTCTGGATTAACAAGATACGATGCGTTTGTATATTCTTCTACATAAGATCTGTTGTACAGGTCATTTTGCAGAAGGTAGTTGATGATTCCACCGAAGAGCGCAATATCAGTTCCAGAACGCATCTGGTAGTAATGATCCGCAGTAGCAGCCGTACGGGTGAAGCGCGGGTCAATAACGACGAGCTTTGCACCCTTTTCACGCGCACGATTAACGTGCCTCATGCTAGCGGGATGATTTTCTGCGTTGTTTGAACCGCAGACAATAAAGACATCGGTGTTTTGCATATCAGTATAGTGATTTGTCATTACACCGCGCCCAAACGAGTTGCCAAGACCGGCAACAGTTGAGCTGTGTCACAGGCGAGCTTGATGCTCAATATAAATAATGCCTAGTGCACGTTGCAGTTTTTGAAGTGGGCCCAAATCTTCACAGGGCAGTGCGCCACAACCAAGGTGCGCAATTGCCTGCGTACGATTTACGGTGACTCCATTACTGATGGTTTCAAAGCTTGCATCGCGCGTTTCTTTAACCTTTTCTGCAATGCGCCTGATAATCCAATCCCATTCGACTTCTTCCCATTCGCTTGCGCCTGCTGCGCGATACTTGGGCTTTGTCAAACGTTTCGGGTTAAGAGTCATGTCGCCTGTTTCTGGATTATAAACATTGACCACGTTAAACTGCGCAGCACCCTTAGAACACAGACCACCCTCATTAATGGGGCTATCTGGGTCACCCTCAAAGGAAACTAGTTTCCCCTCTACAACTGAAGCGATACCGCCACAGCCTAAACTACAGAAACAGCAAATTGAAGTTGTCTCTGTGGCATCCTTAATACGGAACTCTAGAGTTTCTGCTCCAGCAGCAAAGCCGGTCTTTGGTTTAGCTAAACCAGTCAACGAGCTTACTGCGAAAGCAGCACCGAGCACCTTAAGGAAATTACGACGAGTCATCTCGTGCATACATTCTCCTTCCAAGAAGATGCAGTTCATTTAAGAACCAAATATTCAGTTGTTTCATGGTTTACCCGCAAAATGAAATTTGACAGAAATCATCCAGCTTCGCACTGGCATAATTTTTGCAGGTAGTGAGTCCTTTCTTCTCACAAAAATCGTAACCTAGAAACTTTATATACAAACGCAGTTATCCGAACTACGCATGTTACCTATGTAGGGTGCCTTTAGCATTTGAAGGGCGGCACATTAAAAGTAGAAAACTTCTGAAAAAGCAAGCATCTACACACTAGTAACCATTCTAAGCCTTTTACTCAATTGACACAATAGTTCATATACTCTCTAAAATATTTTTAAGCAATAGCAAAGCTATTTCCTTGCTGCTGAAGTCCTATTTGCAAGCAAAGGTCAGTCATGCACATAACTATCCCTTGATTTGCAATTCACTATTTCCTTGATGGCAGCTATGGCCGCCTCGATTTCTCTGGGAGCATTACTGACGTTCCAGCTAAGACGCAGAGCCCCATCGGGGTAGGTGTTTAGGTACCTATGAGTAAGAGGTGCACAATGAAATTCTGCACGCGCTGCTATGTAGCGAGCATCTAGCAGAAAGGCGAGTTCACTCGAGGGAATGTCATCTGCCACAATTGAGACCAGCGGCAGGCGATAGGAAGAATGGCTATTACCTTGGGCCTGGATGTCCTCTTTGCCATCAGCACAAGGTAGGCCTAAGATTTGTATCCCCTTAATGCTTGCAAGACCATTTAGCATTTGCTCCGTCAGTCCGTTGACATAACAGGAATCTTCCTCAAAGCTTTCAGCTATACAAGATATTCCTGCTGCTAGTCCTGCTATTGCTGGAAGCGCCAGGGTTCCTGCCTCGTAATCAGCGGGTCGCTCTATAGTGTCGCATTCGTCACCATAATCAATGAAGTGTTCACCGCTACCTGTACCACCCGTCACTAGCGGGCGCGGCTTAAAGTTTTCTGCTAAGTATACGAGACCGCTTCCTGCTGGTCCCATAAGGCCCTTGTGCCCCGGACATACCCAAGCACTCATGCCTATCTGAGCTAGGTCGTCTAACTGCATAGGCAAATGCCCTGCAGTCTGCGAAGCATCAACAATAAGGGCAATATCTAGCCTTGAACATACCTGGGCAATCTTCTCAATAGGATTAATAATGCCCGTAACATTAGAGGCATGCTGACAAACAAAAGCGAAGGGACGCGTATCTTTAAGTATTTCTTCAGTACGCCTAAGGCAAAGTCGTCCATTAGATTCTAGGGGGATTTCAATGAGTGCTTGAGAATTTCTTGCTTCTGCTTTTGCTTCTGCTTCGATTTCTGTTTCTGCTTCTGTCTTGACTTGATTTCGATTAAGGTCCTGAACAGATTTCTGAGCTTGTACACATTCTGCTAGGGTGCGCGTGACAGCATTGTGTTCGCCACCACTGTAAGCAATGCTCGCGATGGCAGCTGTAGCGCCTGAGGTGCTAACATCTTTCTTGGCATTCTTAGCATTTTCACTAACTATGTTTTTGTTACGCGTATTTGAAAACTGCTGGTAAGCACCTCTAAGAACCACATTCAATCCAAAGGTCGCACCCGGGACAAAAATTAAGTTATGAGGATTCTTTACTCCCAAAAATGCTGCGGCTGTTTTCCGTGATTGAGTCAGTAGCTGCTCTGCCCTCCGTGCTCCTATATGCGCACTGCGACTGGGGCTACCAGGAATATTCAGGGCATCAAGCATGGTATCAGCGACAGCTTGCGGTTTTGGCCAGCTAGTCGCAGCTTGGTCTAGATAGATAAAATCAGGCATCTGATCCCTCATTTGCTATGCGCTCTGGATGAGTGTAGGCAACCATCTTCCCTCCGCGCACATAACCCACTAAAGTAATACCTAAGTCCTGGGCAATCTCTGCTGCCAAATCTGTTGCAGCTGACCTTGACGCAATAAAGGGAATCTTACTTTTTGCCGCCTTAACAATCATTTCATAGGAGATGCGTCCGCTCACCAGCACTATCCCCTGCCCAATGGGCATGCCTTCTAGCCAGGCCTGACCAAGCAATTTATCAACAGCATTATGGCGTCCTATATCTTCACGAACTAGCTGCAGCTCCCCCGAAAGAACAAGTCCGCAGGAGTGGTAGCCTCCCCGTTCCCTATGTTCTGCACTGCGTTTGGACAGCTCACTCATCCAGTAGTAGAGGTCATGCGGTGAAACTTTCAGCTCCTGGGTAATCTTTTCCAGGCCACGGGCATGACCAAGACTTGAGAAAGTTATTCCTTTGCCACAACCAGAGGTAATGTAGCGTGTACGGTATACCAAATCTTCGGGGACAAGTTCATCTGAGCCTACATAGATAAGACCCCTCTTTGCATCGAGGTCAACTGACTTGAACGCAGACCTGTCGTGCAATAGACCCTCTGCAAGCAAGAATCCAACTGCCATGTCTTCAAGGTCATCATCGCTTGCCTGTACAGTGGCAATCTCGACGTCATTGAGATAGATGGTAAAGGGAGATTCTGTAGGGATGCTGCGACCTGTTTCCTCTAGGGATAGTACTCGTATGTCTCCTCGCTTGAAATCGTGAGGGATAATTTCTTGAGCAGCCAATAGCTCATCTGCACTGTTGTCAGTATCTGTATCCTTTGTATCTGAGGAACGACTTCTTTCATCTGCTGCTTTTCGCGCCTGCTCATACTTGCGCGCTGCCATAAGGTCAGTCTGCGTATTAACGTTGTAGAAAGATATGAGATGGGGGTCAACTTGTTGCAGGGATTCAAGGTTTATCTCATGTACATGCAAGGCGGGGTAGGCTGCGATGATGCGGCGTTTACCTGAGTCTAAGACCTCTTGTGCAGCCTGAAGCATGCTGTCCCGCCTGTAGAGAGCAAGAAGAGGTTCTGGACCATTGTCTGAAACGGGAACCACTACATCGAAGTTGTTGGTGGCGACATTATCAACAGGGCTATCGGCAGAATTGCCTGAGAGACCACTGGAGTTGTTCCCAGCACTACCATCACCGCGTGCGTCCCAGAGAGCAGAAATGACCTCCTTCGACACCCAAGGCATGTCAGCTGCCAGAGCAACAACCCATTCATTTTGTGCAACCTTAAGAGCAGTGGACAGACCACCTAAGGGCCCCTGGTAAGCAATTTCATCGGTGACAATTTCGACCTCTATTTGAAAGTCGTCTATGACAATCGAATCGGGACGATTTGTCACAATAATAATCTGACTAGCAAAATCTGAAGCATTGTTTACTGCATGCGCAAGCAAGGGTATTCCGCTAAGGTCAACCTGTGTTTTATCAACACCCATACGCAGCGAACGTCCACCTGCAAGTATTACTGCCGTAAGAGGAAGCGAATGCTTACTTAAATTTTCAATATTGCTCATACTAGCTGCCTAGTGTCCTTTCCCTGCCATCATATCTGCTGCGTGCTCTAGTTGGTCAATACACACGTAAAGGCATTCAAGCGCCGCGTTCTTAGAACCAGGTAAGTTTATTATAAGAGTTGTGCCACGTTGCACGCTCACTGCGCGTGAAAGCATTGCGCACTTTGTGATATCAAGAGATGCCTGGCGTATTGCTTCGCTTATACCAGGTACTACTCTATCTGCAACAGCCAAGGTAGCCTCTGGAGTAACATCACGAGAGCTAAGACCTGTTCCGCCACAGGTCAGAATCACATCAGCCTTTAGTGCGTCGGAGCAGTGCTTTAAGCGAGCTTCAATTGTCTGCATGTCATCTTTCACTACCATGTGCTGGCACAGCTCCCACTTGCGAGCTGTGATGCGCTTTGCCAGGGCGTGGCCTGCTTCATCTTCAGCAAGGCTACGTGTGTCAGAGCAAGTTATTATTGCTAACCTCATTAGATTTCCTTTTGTTGTTGTAGCAGATACATGGTGTCACCAGCTCTTACCTTGCCGCCCTCAATAACTGCTGCAAATACTCCGTCACGTGGCATGACGCAGTCACCTGCCTGCTGATAGATGGCGCAGCGAGTATGACATTCTTTTCCAATTTGGGTGATTTCGAGCAGAGCTTGACCTAGGCGCAGTCTGCTGCCGACAGGCAAGGTCTGAAGTGAAAATCCTGATGTTGTGATGTTTTCAGCAAAGTCGCCCGGCTTAAGTGTTAGGCCCTTTGCAATAAGCTGGTCTACTGATGATTGGTCAAGAAGCGAAATCTGTCTGTGCCAATCCCCTGCATGGGCATCGCTCTCTATTCCATGCCCTTCAATGAAATCTACCGCTTCTGTGGTACTGACCTTTTGCTCCCCAGTTTCTTTTGAGAGGTTGATGGCTAATACCATTCCTGCCTGACCTGTTGCAAAGATACCGCTTTTACCCCCCGATTTGTATTCAAGGCGTATAGCGTCGATACTCATGTTTTTATCGACTGCTTTCGCCATGTCAAAGATGGTAAGTACTGTCACAGAGGCTGCTGTTAGAGCCTCCATCTCTACGCCCGTTTGACCTGTCAGTGTGACTGTCGCAAAGCAGCGTATTCCGCAGGGCTTGTTGTCTTGTTCGGGTTTAGCGCCTTCTTGAACAGCTTTGGTATCCCTCTGTACCCTTTCGACAAA
Source organism: Coriobacteriia bacterium (assembly GCA_009785705.1). GTDB lineage: Bacteria > Actinomycetota > Coriobacteriia > WRKU01 > WQUG01 > WRBW01. The sequence continues at coordinate 40,045 of WQVS01000001.1, read as the reverse complement.
TTCAAAGTCTATTGCCACCCTACTTATGAGCAGAGGATGACAGAGAGGGATAAGTTCTGAACAGCGCTTTGCTGCCTGAATCCCTGCGATACGTGCAGTTGCTAACACATCGCCCTTTTTCAGAGCGTCACCCTTGATGGCATTCAGAGTAGCACTGTTCATCTGGATAAAGGAGGAAGCGATTGCCACCCGGTGAGTAGTGAGCTTATCCCCCACATCAACCATGGAAGCTTGTCCCTTAGAGTCAAGATGAGTAAACATAATAATCCTTCCCTAATAAAATCTATAGGTAATATGAGCTGTTTTGGCGAGTGCATAGGTGATGCATCGAAAGGTGAAGCAAAATCTACGTGAGCCTTACGATACATCACCTAGGTGCCACCAAAACAGCTCAGCCACCGATGGCTGACATAGTGCGCTTTGTACCCTGCTGTTGTGCATATGATAATGGCTTGCTAGCTACAGCCTGCAATAAGCTTGCTCGCAGACTGTCCCTGTTTTTCGTTTGCAGTGCTGCCCCTATAGGAATCTCTAGATCTGAAAAGAGACAGGAGCGAATTTTTCCATCAGCAGTAAGGCGCAGCCTGTTACAGTCTGCACAGAAATTTTGCGAATGCACAGCGATAAAACCAAAGCTGCCTTGTGCCTCATCAAAAGCATAGGAGCTAGCTGGCCCATGCCCTAAGGGGGCCTTTTCTCTCTTTAAAGGCTTCAGTTCACTTAAGCCCCTTGTAGAAGCAAGCTCATTGATTGCATCTCGAATTTGGCCCATAGTCAGCAAAGGCTTGCTTTGATGTGCTTCTGGCCTGCTTTCTGTCGCATTATTTGAGCAGTCTGCAGCTGCAGTAGACTGAGCTGAAAGGGCTAAGCAAGGGGGTGGGGTTGGACACTTGCGCGCCTCCCTGCCCACAAAGCCTATGGGCATGTACTCGATGAAGCGGACATGTATGGGCTTCTCCTCTGTCATACGTATAAAATTGAGCAAATCGTCTTCTGTCAGCTGGTAAGCAAGCGCATTAATTTTGACGGGGCTATACCCCAATCTTAATGCCTCATCGATAGCTGAATAGACCTTTACTAGGTCTCCCCCACGTGTAAGCTTTTCATAGGTAGTCGCATCAGTAGAATCTAGAGAAAAAGTAATGCGAGATAAACCAGCATTCTTCAGGTCTTCAGCATATTTACCAAAAAGCTGTCCATTACTGGTCATCGACAAGTCTTCAAGTTGAGGAATCTGTGATAGTTCCCTTACTAGGTCAACGATGCCTAGTCGCACTAAGGGTTCACCGCCTGTCAAACGAATATATTTAATGCCTTCTGCACAGGCGATACGGGCAAATTGCGCCACGTCCTCTAGAGACATTATCAATTCTCTGTCTAGCTTGTCCTCTATTCCATCAGCACCCATGCAATATACACAGCGCAAATCACAGCGGTCCGTTAGTGAGATGCGCAAATAGTCTATAGTGCGTCCCTTGCTCACCAAAGGTGTCATTACAGTTCCACCCTTTCTTCCATATCAAGACGAATACATTTAACAACTGTTCCTGCTTTTAGCTCTGTCTCTTCTTCAGGCAGAACAAGAAGACAATTAGCTTCATGGAGTGAACCTAGCAGTGCGCTTGACTGATTTCCCGTGACCTGCACAAGATGACTGTGCGCCCTGTCCTGTGCGTTCGCAGAAGAAGAAGGTTCTGCTGGTTCCTGAATATCTGCTAGACGTACTCTGCCGCGCATGAAATAGCGCAAGCCCTGACGTTTTTTAATGTCGTGACTTAGTACTGCTGTTTGGACAGGTCTTTGCAAGCGAGTATGTCCTGCCATTTTGAGAATCGCTGGACGAACAAAGAGCTCAAAGCCCAAATAGGCAGAAGTGGGATTTCCAGGCAATCCAAAGAAAGGGAGTTTGTTAATCATGCCTGTTACCTGAGGTTTGCCTGGCCGCATTTTGACGGTGGAGAAGTGCAAATCACCCAGTGATTGGACAGCCTCTTCCACAAAGTCGAAGTCTCCTACTGATACGCCACCGCTTGATATGATGATGTCGCATTCTGTGCTTGCCTGCCTAAACGTTGCAACGGTGTCCTCAAGTGTGTCGGGAATGCTTGCATACTGGCGCACCCTTGCACCTGCGGCCTGAGCCTGAGCCGCTAGTGAATGTGAATTGCTGTTACGAATCTTGCCGCGTGTTGGTGTGTCACCCACAGGGATGAGTTCTTCCCCTGTTGAGATAATGGCTACAGTGGGTTGCCTGAACACGGGCACCTGTACATATCCCGTTGCTGCTAAAAGTCCGACCGCTGCAGGGCCAAGATATTCGCCAGAAGCAAGTACGCGCTCCCCCGCTTTAATCTCTTCGCCCCTAAGGCGAATGTTGAGGCCTCTGGATGCAGCCGAGCTAAAACGAACATGCTGGTCACTATCAGCCTTCGTCGTATCTTCAACTTTAACAACGATGTCGGCACCTGCTGGTAGCGGGGCACCCGTCATGATGCGTGCGGCCTGTCTTGCTTGAAGAGTTCCCTCCCAATAGTCGCCCGCAGCGATACAGGTAACTACCTCTAAATCGATAGGTGTGGCAGGACTCGCCTTTGCAATGTCTCTTGCGCGCAGAGCAAATCCATCCATCGCCGAATTGTCGAAGGGTGACACATCAATATCACTGGAGAGGTCGGCGGCAAGAATACGTCCCAAAGATTCATCCAAGAGTACCGTCTCTGGGTCTAGTCTCTCTATCGTTGAAAGCCAACGCTTAAGTGCTCTGTCAAAACTAAGGCTGGTATGTGTCATTGTGACTCCTTTGTTTGTTTAGCCTGACTGCTTGCTTGGTTCCCCGATTCTTTGAATTTTAGCCACCAATCATCGGGAGCTAAGAAATCCTGTACCCATTCGTCTTGCAGGTCATTAAACAGATTTTTCAGCCTGTCATGCACCAAAATGCGGCCTGACTTCATAATGGCCACACTATCTGAAACAGTGAAAGCTTCCTGTTTTGAATGGGTCACGTAGAGCACCGTAATCTTTTGGCTGCGTAGGATTTCTGAGAATTCTACTGACAGCGTTTTGCGCAAGGCCTCATCAAGAGATGAGAGGGGTTCGTCCAGCATCATGACTTGGGGACTAAGCACCAACCCCCTTGCAAGAGCAACACGCTGAGCTTCTCCCCCTGAAAGTCCAAGGATTGACCTGCGTTCCCAGCCCTTGAGTCCCACTAGGTCAAGTACCTCTGCTACCCGCGCTTTAATCTCTTGTTTTGGCAATTTGCGCATGCGTAGACCATAGGCCACGTTATAACCAACGTTTCCCTTGAAGAGATAGGGCGTCTGAAATACGGTTGCTATGCTCTTTTGTGCAAGACTGCGACTAAGCTGGATCCCGTCCAAAAAGACTGTGCCCTCTTTGGGGCTTTCGAGTCCTGCCATACACATGAGCAAAGTTGATTTGCCGCTACCTGATGGCCCGAGAAGGGCTACAATCTCACCCGATTTGAGACCGAAGCGCTCAATCTGTAGAGAGAAATCAGGATAGTGGAGTGCAAGACCTTCTGCCACTAGCTTGTAGTCAGCTTCTTGCGAACTGATTACTCTCATATCTTTTGTTGCAGTTTTCACTGATGTTGCCCTTGCAGTAGTCGCCGCTGTTGTTGCTATTGCTACTGTCTTTGCCATATCTACCATCATGAGAGCGCCTTCGTATAGCGTTCATCACGAAGCTGTTCACGAGTTATGATGACATTGACTACTATGATGATGGAGAGTAGTATCACTGAAAGTGCCATAGCAACGCCAAATCTGCCCATGCGCGTATACTGCATGATTGCTGTTGTCATAACCTGAGTCTGTCCAGCCAGATTACCCCCCACCATTTGCACAGCACCTACCTCACTAATGACTGCACCAAAACCACCTGCAATAGCACCCAGGATAGAGAGACGTGCCTCGCGCACTGCAAGAGCAATTTCTTGGAAGCGACCTGCCCCCAGTGAGCGCGCCTGCAGACGAAGTTGTGCAGGAACTGCAGATATACCTGACGCTGTAAGTGCCACTACGACAGGAGTTGCGATAACGACTTGAACAATAACTATTGCTGGTCTGGTGTAGAGCAAGCCCAGTTCACCAAAAACACCACTTCTTGAAAGCAGCATCGATACAAAAAGGCCTGCCACGATAGGTGGCAGGCCCATTCCAGCATTCGCTATGACAAGAGCTGTGAATCTGCGGACATTTCTGCGTGACCCTAACCAGTAACCAGCAGGAATACCGATAACAACAGCAATGCCTGTTGCGAAACCTGAGACCTGCAGAGAAGTAAGGATGATGTTCCACAAGTCAACGGTACCCTGCGCGAGCAAAGAAAATCCATCCGCGAAGGCATCGCTAAAAAGGCGTAGTCCTGAAAGATTCATGTGCCTTGTCTTTTCTGCTGATTAGTCATATAAGGTCAATTCCTTAATTGCTAGTCAGCGTTCGGGGTAAAGAGAGGAGCACCAAAGTCCTCTACACCAAAGCCAGCGATGACTTCTTGACCTGCAGGGCTGATAATCCAGTCGGCAAAAGCTTGCGCTGCTGCTTGTTCTCTTGCATCAACGAGAGTTATCACATGATAGAAATTCAGAAGCTCATTTGAGCCCTCACTTAAGATAGGTAGTTCTAGCACGCCTTCATTATTGAGATTCAGATAAGTTGCTCTATCAGTAAGCGTATAGGCTTGGAATTCTTCGGCTATTTGCAGTGTTGCGCCCATGCCTTGTCCAGATTCCTGATACCAATCGCCCTCTGGCTCTATCTCAGCCAAGTCCCAAATGGACATCTCTCTTGCATGTGTTCCTGAATCGTCCCCACGAGAAACGAAGGTGGATTCTGATTCTGCAATGCGCGCAAAAGCTTCAGCTGCATCAGCACTACTTGCGACATCGGCAGGGTCATCTTCTGGCCCTATGATGATGAAATCGTTATACATTACAGGACTGCGCTCTAAACCATAGCCTTCTTCCATGAAGGTGATTTCTGCTGCAGGTGAGTGAACGAGAAGGAGGTCAGCGTCGCCTCTGCGACCCATTTCCATGGCTTCCCCGCTACCAACAGCAATAACTTGAACGTTTACTTCTGGATGAGCATCTTCAAAGGCGGGAATAAGAGCTTCGAAAAGTCCCGAGTCCTGTGTGGAAGTAGTTGAAGCTAAAACCATGTTAGTTACTTCAACAGGGGCGGTAGCAACTTCTTCTACCTCAGGGCTTTCTTCTGGACTTGTGCAGGCAGCAAAAATGAGCAAAAGTCCTGCGAGAATACTGAGTGTGACGAGCCTTATAATTCCTTTTTTAGTGCGTGAAAAACTAGACATATCTACTCCTTTAATATGTATCAAAATTCATTATGCGATGATGAAAGTGAGATACAAAGACGCACGACTGGCACGACTCAAGACTAGAAAATCAGCGAATAACAAAGTCTGCCGATAATCACAGGTCAGTCATGGGAATCAATAACGCCCATTCATAATCAGTATTCAGTTTTCCGGGTAATTACTTGCTTTTCGACAATTGAAGCCCAGCAAGCAGGGGCCTTCTCCTTTCGCGTAAATCGTAACCGAGAAACTTTATATACAAACGCAGTTATCCGAACTACGTAAGTGGACTAAGGTAAGGGCCAAGGGACGCGGTATAGTAGTCAAGCATCTCTCTTTGGCACTCTTCTATTTCAAAGTAGAAAACCTACACCACTCTGCAGGCATCTACACACTAGGAACGATTATAGGTCTCTTCTCTTAGTAGCGCAATATGCAACACATGTTCATTCAGTGAAGAAGGGTTCTCTGGTCTGACAGAGGAAGAACTGTCCATCCCCGCAAGCCAGCAAAATGTGTCTGCACTAACACCCCGCAATACATCTAATCTTTTGCAATGCGGTGGTCGACGGTGCTACCAAAGATAGTGTCAGTGGTTAGGACAGTGCCTGATACAGTGGATAGGGCAGTCTGCCCACTCCTCTCACCTGCGGCTTATGCTGATTCAAGCTATTCGCTACAAGTCCAGCAAAAAGCGTCAGGTTATACGTCCCCATGACACTCTATTTTCCATTTAGTATCCAATGGCAGCAATAAGTGCATCTACTGCCGCAACGTCTTCAATGGTTTCTGCACTAGCAAAGAACACCGTATTGTCAACACGAATAGCCACTACCAAAGCAGTAGAACTCCGTCTTTGATGAAAGTCCCATGCAGAACATCCATCAAGCTCCTCAAACGAAGGCGATGGAAATAAGCTCACTACCCCTGTACGATAAAAGTCAAAATTATCTTCTGCACTATCTTCATCGCTATAGATGTCAAAGCCCACCGATGCTGTTCCGCGGTTGGCAGAAAAAGAACTGACTGCTCCAGCTTCAACCAAGTGTTCAATTTCGTCCCTTGGTATCTCGTAAGTCTCAAATGAGAGGACTTCTGCAGCAGCAATAAATTCATCAGCCACCACAGGTTCACGAGAAACATCGAAAGAAATACATCCTGCTAAAGTGACCGCTAGTAGCAAAACTCCCAAAGCAGTGAAAATAAGTTTCTTGATTAGCATAGCATCTGATCCACATCGGCTAATGTCAATTTCTGTATTATGTGGCATGAAGCAGGGAATATCTTACGAGCATTTTTGCATGAAACATCGCGCACAGTGTTCGCACTGGAACTCATAGGTCTTGCCAGAACTATATCCACAATCATCAATTCGCAACTGTCAGCAACGAAGTGGATACATTTATGCTGTAGCCTGCTGATTCGAGCCTTCGACGTATTTCTTCCACCTGCTCGTTAGAAGTTCCTGGACTACAAATTATCTCTTTAAGATAGGACTTTGGCAAGGCAACCAATAAGCGCTCATCGCTAACTCTATCGCCAAACTCATTATCTTCATCTATGATTCGTAGCCGCCACTCTTGCTCATCTACAGAATCCTCCTTCTTGAAGCGCCCAGAAAAAAGTTCAAATGCTGCGCTGATGGCCCTTTCAACCTCATCCTTACCCTGCATATATTCTTCATTGAATATTTTGCATAATGCCTCGCACGCCTTGCGCACACAAAATTCTTGCTCTGTCCGCAAGTACATCAGTGGGAAAAGTAGCTCGGAATTCTGAAAATCAAACCCTAGAGCTACTCCTTGTCCATTACTGTAGCCTTTCCACATGGTTTCGCTGTCACGTGCTGCTGAAAAGCATGCCATATATTCAAGAATTTCTGGCCATTTTTTATATGTATCTCCTCTAGAGATAACATCACTGACAAGCTGTACAAATGATTCTGTTATCAATTTTTCCTCTAGCATATCACTCAGCATGAGCTCAAAAATCTCTTTACAGTATGCTCCGCCCTCCGAAGAGTCGTTGCTACTACCAACTGGCTTAACGCCCATTGCAAACATATCTGAGAAATCAGTATTCGCGCAAAGGTTTGAGATTAATGATGTTTTCACGCTTACAGGTGTAAGTAAAATTCCTTCCATTCCTTCTATGCTTGTATAGTGATATGCTCGTTCAATGGGATTATTTTTTCTGTGAAATGCAGTCCATCCACATATCATAGGGTATACCTCTTCAGCCTTACCGAATCCAGACAAAAGATTGCATAATGAATGCGAAAAAGAGACAGCTGGAAGTCCAGCTACTAGCCACCCACATTCAATTGCTATTCTTACTCTCTCGCTCTCGTTCATTCTAAATCCTCCCGAACCTTTCGAGAATAAAGTTGGAAGAGGTGTTGGACTATGGCGGGTTCGTTGCCGCGGAAGTTGACTCCGTAGGCTTGTTCAACGGCTTTGTCGAGGGCTTTGTGGGTTTTTAGTAGGTCGGGTGGCATAGTTAGGGGATCGTAGAGGTCTGCTAGTGAGCTGTCTGAGTAGGTGGCTCGAGCATCTAAGACTGATTGGGCGAGTTGTTCGATTTTTGCTTTTTGGGTCAGGTCAGTTGGGTCTGGCCAGATGAAATTGTTGTAGACAACATTTTTCGAATAGCGATAACGACTTTCTAGTCGCCCAGCCACAGTCCGCACCCAAACATTGTGAAATTGAGAAATTAGGACTCCAAAGTGATAAAGTGTTGCATCCGGAATAATCATTACAGCATCATTAACAATAACATCAGAACCAGCAAACCCCAAAGGAATATATTTCCTGCCTTCAGACGAGTGTCGAGGAATGATTATAAAAGATTGAGGACTATTCACTTCTCTAAATAAAGTTGGTGTTTCAGCAAGTCTTTGACGACCAATATCTTTTGCACTCAGACGGTCTTCCCTACATGCAGCAATTCGCTTCATGACTTCTGGCATGCTGCGCAGTTCTTTTGGCGGAACACCAACAAGCCACAAACACCAACGCTTTCTGTTGTTGATAAATTCTGCTGCTCCCATAAACTTGCGAATGTACTTTTCTGACAATGGGTCATTCTTGATAAAATCTGCCAAATCAACGTCTTCGATAATTAGATGACCACCATCTGCGGGACGATTACCAGTTATCATTTTTGGAACATCTGAAAGAGGTTTCGTTCGAATCTTGATAAATATATTTGGTGCATCAAGCAAGTACGGATTGATGTTCTGGGCAACTATAGCTTCACAACCGTCGTATATGATTTTTGTGCGAGAGCCTCTTGACTGTGAGTCCAAGATTGCGGCTCGGGGGTCGCAATGACGGAGGTGAGATTCGTTAGGACAACGAAGATAAGAATTAGCGCATGAAAAGCCGATAATTACACAGTGGACAGCAGCTGCGTTTGCGTGGTCAACAGTCCAGTTAAAAGTCCGATATGCAAAGTCAATCGACATGCCGAATTCCTCAATTAGTGGTTGCCACAACAAGACAACTTGCTCGCCTTGCGTGATTGAGCTTGTCGATACAAGGGCGGCAGAGATGCCCCCCCCCCCCACGAATCTGGCAGTCTTGAAGTACCAGCCAGCCACGTAGTCTATTTTGCCCGCACCTCTCAGTGGCTTACCGTTTTCATCTGTGCAAACTGCTAGCATGTCAGCCTTTTGTTCTGGACTTTGGTTCGAGTAACCCAAAAACGGAGGGTTGCCCATGATGTAGCTGCACTCACTGGCTGGCAGCACTTCGTTCCAGTCCATGCGCAGGGCATTGCCTACTACTATGTGGTGATAGTCAATCAGTGGCAGATTTACTACGGGGCGGCCAATAATCTTGGCAGTTTGCTGGTTGGCTTGGTGGTCTGCAATCCATAGGGCTGCGTTAGCCACCGACACAGCAAAGTCGTTTATTTCTATACCGTAGAACTGACCGACATTTACTTTGACCAATGATGGGCCGCCCTCCTCCTCCGCATCTGTAAAAGTGGCTAGGTCCATGGTCATTTGGTCGCCTATGAGACGCTTTAGGATTTCGTTCTCTATGGACCGCAACTCTAGATAGGTTTGAGTTAGGAAGTTTCCGCTGCCACAGGCGGGGTCTAGGAAGTTTAGGGTGGCGAGCTCGGTTTGCAGCTTGGTGAGTGCAGTCTTGTTAGTACCTGCTTTGTTTAGTCGCTGCCTTAGGTCGTTTAGAAAGAGCGGGTCGATTACTTTGTGGATGTTATCTACGCTGGTGTAGTGCATGCCTCCTGCGCGGCGTTCATCGCCCGAGAGGATGGATTCAAATATCGAGCCAAAGATGACCGGTGAGATTTCTGACCAGTTGAAGTTTTCGCCAGCCTCGTGCAATAGCTTGAATTTGATGTCATTGGTAAAGATGGGGATTTCGATGCTGTCTGCGAAAAGGCCGCCGTTGATGTAGGGAAACTGGGCCAGGGTTTCTGTTGGCAGGGTGTCGCGCTGGTCGTAGGGTGTGTTGAGGGTGCGGAAGAGGTCTATGAGCGCACGGCGGAAGTGCCCTTGTCCTGCGGGGATGTGCAGTAAGTATTTGCGGAAGAGACCCTGTTCGAACAGACCGCTGTCTTCTGAATAGAGGCAGAATAGCAGTCTGACCATCAATGTCGCTAGGTCGCGCTGGGTGCAGGTGGGGGTGTCTGTTGGGTCGCTGCTAGGCTCGCTGCCAGTGTATTGGTGCTTGATGTCGTCGTAGAGATTACCTATGAGTCGTGCTGCGTCAAAGTTTAGTTGTTGCTGGCGGGTGATTCTAGTGTCAATGGGCTCCGTTATGAAGGTGAAGGCTTGTAATTGCTGGGGAAGTTCTTGCAGGGTGATTATGGTGGGGTCAGTTCCTGCTGGGTCGTGGTTACGGTCGTAGATGTGGAATTCGCTGAAGTTACAGGTAATGATGTATTTAGGCTGTTCTGATTGCGGTAGATTTGCTGCGTAGCGTAATGCTTGTTCGTAGGGCGTGAGAGTGGTGTCGTCTGACTGGTGTTGTGGTTTAGTAAGGTCGGTAAGGTAAGATTTTTGTTCAATGAGGATACGGGATTCTGGGATGTAGGCATCGATTCTGTTGCTGGAGCGGCCAATGCGGACTTTCTTTTCATAGTCGATATGGTGGTGTACGCGCGAGATGCCCATGACCTCTTCGAGGAACTGGTTCCAGAAAGTTTGTGTGTCTGCGTTTTCCTGTCCGCGGTCTGTCCATTCAGTGACGAAAGTTTCGGCGGCTAGGATACGGTCTGCTGTGGCTTTATTTGTTATGGTGGCGGTCATTTGTGTCCTCTCGAAAGTGCCGGATGGAGCTGTATTGCACTATATTTTATTATGAAGCACAAGATTTTGCCTTCTTTTTATTACAAACAGAGAGGGTTATTACCAGATTGCTGTTGCCTACCTTTTGATAGATTCAAATTTCATAGAACCTATGCTGCAACATAGGTATAAGAACTTCAGGTACCTCTTTTTGCGCGGGGATGTGCTGCTATGTATTCTTCTTTTAAATGTTCCTTGCTTAGGTGAGTGTATACCTGTGTAGTTGATAGGTCGCTGTGACCCAACATTTCTTGCAGTGCACGGAGGTCTGCTCCTCCGTTTAGCAGATGCGTGGCAAAGGTATGGCGCAGAACGTGAGGGTGTAATCCTTTGATGCCTGCCTGTTCCCCTGCAGTGCGCACCACGGCATAGACTGCCTGGCGATAGATGGGCTTACCTTTTACGGTTAAGAATACTTCATCTGCCGTTGCGGGCAGACCTCGCTTGGGCTTTAGAGCAGACCTTCCCTGTAGCAGATAGCGCTCTAGCCACTGCAGAGCAACAGCACCTAAAGGCACAATGCGCTCTTTCGAGCCTTTGCCCATAGTGCGCAAGAACTGCTCATCAATATTTACTTGGTCGATGCGCAAGTTACATAATTCACTTACGCGCAGACCACTTGAATAGAGAAGTTCTACCATAGCCCTATTGCGCAATCCTAATGCAGGATTTGTAGCAAGGTCGGGATCCAGAGCAGCAAACAGGGCTTCTACCTGCGCAATACTCAGATAATTAGGAAGTCGTTGATCCTTTTTTCTACGCGCAAGTTGCGATACAGGAGAGTTAACTGAGAAACCTTCCCGCGCAAGATATTTATAGAAACTATTAATTGCAGATAATCTGCGTTCGATTGAATTGGCTGATAAGGGCTGCTTACCAGTCTTAAGCGCAGCGATGTAAGAATCAATGTCACTGCGCTGCACATCTTCAAGCCTTGTCCTGCCCAGAGAGTCAGCCCACTGAATAAAGTCAGCAATATCACGACGATAAGCCTCAAGCGTATGAGGCGAAACCCCCTGCTCGATATTCAAGTAAGCTAAAAAATCTTCTAAATAGGTATTCATCTCAAATTAATTTTACTGACAATTTTGTCAATTGGCGTTTATTTACTTGCACAATCAAAGTAGTCCACCTATGATAGCTAGCAAGCCTATCGCTAGGCGGGTTTTGCTACCTCTTTTATCCCTTGATAAAGGAGGTGATTAGATGGGCATTCTTCAATTTCTCATACTAGCTTTGCTGGCAATACAGACGCTGGAGGCTGCTCTGGGAATCGCACTGCTTATCTTAAGGATAAGTAGAAAAGCAAAGCGCCGACCAAGTGGACGGCGCTACATAAAACTGAGGTAGCCCCGCCACGCTAATAGCGATAGGCTTTCTCTATGTTTATAATGCCACCCTAAAGAGCAATTGTCAACAATTTCACTACTAGAGCAATTCTTCTAGTGGGGTGTACTCTAGTCCATGCTCATTAGCCACACACTCATACACTACCTTGCCCTCTATCACGTTTGCGCCCTTTGCTAGTGCTGCATCATCACGCAAGGCCTGCTTCCAGCCCTTGTTAGCGATATTGAGACCGTAGCGCAAGGTTGCATTGTTCAGTGCGCGCGTTGAAGTATTGGGTACAGCACCAGGCATATTTGCTACACCATAGTGCAAAATACCATCCACAAAGAAGGTTGGATCAGCATGTGTTGTAGGTACTGATGTTTCAATACAGCCACCCTGGTCTATCGCCACATCTACTGCAACTGCTCCTGGTTTCATCATGCTTAACATATCACGCGTAACCAGCCATGGTGCACGTGCACCAGGAATGTAGATAGCACCAATTACTAAATCAGCCTGGGGCAGAACTTCTAGCAGGTTACCGCGCGATGAGAACAGTGTTGTTACCTTGTTTTCCCATACATTATCCAAGTAACGCAAACGACCCAGGTCGATATCCATAACAGTGACGTTAGCACCCATACCCTTTGCGATGTAAGCAGCACTGGTTCCTACTACTCCACCACCCAAAACGATTACGTTTGCTGGGGCTACTCCGGGTACGCCACCCATGAGAACACCACGTCCGCCACAGGGCTTCTCTAGGAAGTGTGCGCCTACTTGTGTCGCCATACGTCCTGCAACTTCTGACATAGGAGCCAATAACGGCAGTGAACCGTCAGGTAGCTCTACTGTTTCGTAAGCAATGCAGACAGCGCCTGACTTGACGAGACCTTCGGTCTGTGGGCGGTCGGGAGCAAGATGCAAATAAGTATAAAGAATTTGACCTTCGCGCAGCATGTCAATTTCTACTGCCTGGGGCTCTTTTACCTTTACAATCATTTCTGCTCGATCAAATACCTCTTTGGCCGTGTCTACCATTTCACAACCAGCAGCTACGTACTGCTCGTCAGGAAAAGAAGACCCTAGGCCCGCACCCTTTTCGATGATGACTGAGTGGCCATGAGCCACATAGTCAGCTGCCGCAGCAGGAGTCAAACCAATGCGATATTCATTGTTCTTGATTTCTGCGGGTACACCAATAATCATTTGCATCCTTCTTTCACTTATGTCCTACACCGTTTATGGCGCAGGCACTCCTTTTATACAAGACGAGTTTACTAGACTCGCCTACCGTCCGCTCTTTATTGCTACTGACAAGTCCGCCAATGGTTAGCCTCTAACCACATGAACCTGCATGGTCACTTGTACAAGTGCTGGCAGAAGCACAACTACTGGCTGAAGGACAGCCTGCTGTCGCTGTAGACGCCAGTGCTGTACCCCCCTCTACCTTTGCGCTACATCCACCAAATACGGCAGTTTCTGCTGCTTCCTCTGCCTCTTTTACTGCCGCAGCTGCCTCTTCTTCAATGGTCATAACTGCCACCATAGCAGCAGTAGCACCTGCCGCACTAGCTGCCTCATAGAAAAGAGGGTCTTGTGCGTAGTTTCGCCCCATGGTAGTAACCCTTATTCCGCGCAAGGCAGCCTCGTCGTAGAAAGATTCTTCCAACTGGAAGGCCATATGACCCACCGCATTGGGGAGCTCGTCCAATTCGGCATCGACGCGTTCGTGCACAGGGCAGCTCTCATCCATGTGTGGTATAGCGATGGTTGCTGGAGCTAAGGCTACTCGTGAGAGTGCTGTTAAGGAATGGTGGCTGATGCCTAGGTGCCTTTCACGTGCATCAGCTTGTGACATGCGCAAGCAGACAATGGGTGCACCACCTAGGGATGCAGTCGCGTTAATGGCTTCGCCCTGGGCTACTCCCCCGTGCCCGAAAGGGGTACCCGTTCCCGCAAGACCAGGACCTATGCCTGCAATGACTACGTCACAGCCCCCTACATGAACGGCTGCAAGTAGGCCAGAATGCAGATTGATGGCCTCGATTTCTCCACCGAAAGATTGTCCTGTAGAAACTGTCACATCGATAAGGCCAGCCTCTACTGAATCTGCCAGCACTTTTGAGAGGTTCAAGGAAAGGGCTGCGCTGTCATCCATGACATAGCCCACTGTTAGCGAGGGCATGGCTTTCTTCACTGCTGCCGCAACTAAGGGTACTTGACTGTGCAGGCCACAGCAGACGACAGGTACTCCCTCTAGACTGTCACGGTTTTCCATTACTTTGTGATAAGGGGATTCTTGAGCCTCCACACTAAGTACGTTGTGTTGATGAGGGGTGTAGCGCAATTTCATAAGGTGACCCGCTTCAGGATTCATAGCTTCGTCAAGCTGAGGCGGATTACTGTCTGGAGCTTTATCAGCACCATTGGTACGGGCGACAACAAAGTGTTTACCCCCAGTACCGAGATTCAAATCAACAGCAGTTGTGTTGAGCAAGATACGGTCGCCCGCTTCAACAGAGCCGCTTACTTCTGGATACGAGATAGCCCTTGCCTTATCGCTGCGTCCATCTACGCTTACGAGCAATTCCTGATAACCCTTGCGTTGTTCTAGCAGCTCTGCGGCTGTTCCCCATAGTAGTCTCAAAATATACCTTCATGCTTTCTTTTGTTCTGCGTGATATGTAACTTGCTCATGTTTCTAGTGTCAATGTTAAGTCTTGTATTGTAGGATGCCTGAGAGGGCGTCCATTAACTTCCGTTTTTGCGGTCAATTGCTGCCCGTATGAAGCTGGCGAACACAGGGGTTGGGCGTGTTGCACGACTCTTAAGCTCTGGGTGTCCTTGCGTGCCCACGAACCAAGGATGTACGCTACGTGGCAGCTCTATCATTTCGACAACTTCATCGCAGCTTGAAGTTCCTGAGAAGACTAGTCCTGCATCCTCTAGATGCTTGCGATATTCATTGTTTACGCCATGTCTATGACGATGGCGCTCACTAGCATCAAGGCTGGCATATATTTCATGCGCGATAGAGTTAGGAGCGATTTTAATATCCTTTGCACCCAGACGCATGTCGCCATCAGTAAAGTCAGAATTCTCTTTTCCTGCAAGCAGGTTGATGACTGGGTAGGGGGAATCTGGGTCAAACTCTGAGAAGCCTGCACCTTTCATGTCTGCCACGTTGCGAGCAAACTCTATGACTGCCATTTGCATTCCAAAACAAATGCCGAGGAAGGGTACCTTGTTCTCTCTGGCAAATTGAGCTGCGGCGACCTTGCCTTCTGCCCCACGTTCCCCAAAGCCTCCTGGGACTAAGATGCCATCAAAGCCCTTTAAGGCATCTTTAACTTCTTCGGGGCTTAAATTGCCTGCATCAATCCATTCCAGCTGAATAAGATGATCGTGGTGGACACCTGCATGCTTTAAGGCCTCTGTCACCGATAAGTAGGCGTCGGGAAGCTCTATGTATTTTCCTACCAGTGCTATGCGCACACTGTCACTTAGGCTATTAGTCTTTTCGATAAAGGTATCCCAGGCGCTGAGGTCGGACTGATTAAGCGCCATACCGAAACGTTCTAGAACCTTCGTATCAAAGCCCTGTTCCTGCAGTCCATGAGGCACAAGCAAGAGCGATTCTGAGTCCTGTGCAGTTAGAACGCGCTCTGGCTCTACATCACAAAATAGTGCAACCTTATCGAGCAGGTCTTGCTCTATCTCATGCTCGCAGCGACAAATGATAAAGTTTGGGTGTATGCCCTGACTGCGCAATTGCTGGACGCTATGCTGCGTAGGCTTAGTTTTCATTTCATGAGCAGCCTTTATCCAGGGTACGAGCGTCACATGGATGTAGCAGACATTTTCCCGTCCAACATCACGGCGCATCTGCCTAATAGCTTCAATGAAGGGTAGTGATTCGATGTCGCCTACCGTGCCACCCACTTCGGTGATGACAAAGTCTGCGTCTGTATCTAAGGCTAGGCGCTTAATGCGGTCCTTAACCTCATTAGTAAGATGTGGCACAACTTGAATAGTTCCACCAGAAAAATCACCCGTGCGTTCACGCTGAATAAGGTCATAGTAGACAGAACCAGAAGTCACGCTGCTATCGCGTGTCATGGCTTCATCAACAAAGCGCTCATAATGTCCTAGGTCAAGGTCAGTCTCTACCCCATCTTCTGTGACGAAGACTTCACCATGCTGGTAAGGGCTCATCATTCCTGGGTCAATATTAAGATAAGGGTCAAGTTTTTGCATGGTGACTTTATAGCCACGCGATTTGAGCAGTAGTCCCAGAGAAGCGGCGGTAATGCCTTTGCCTAGTGACGAAACAACGCCACCCGTTACAAAAATATGCTTAGCTTTACGATTGCCAAGCGCAGCACCAGTTCCAGCCTTACTACTGTCCGTGCCTAGTCCCATACGATATCAACCTCTCCTGTTTAAGGGTTTGCTTATGGTTGCTCTGCGGCTGCCTAACTGCAGCCCGCATCACAACAACGGTGATTTGTTCATACGGTATTTTAGTATAGCCCACTAAGGGGGTTATAAGAGCAACGATTTATCAAACTTCGAGCCAGGGCGAAGTTTGATAAATCAGATGACTAGGCGTAGGCCATCCTGCTCATAAATGCGTAGCGTCTCGTCTGCCGTAAGTAAGACTAAATCATGCTGCAAGGACTCCCACACCAACATATTGTCAAACATATCACTATGACGAAGTGGAAGATTAAAGCTTGTCACCAATGTGCCAGGCAACAAGTTTAAGCAAAGGAAATTGTCATCTAAATCTATAGCATCAAAGAATTCTTCGGGGTTCTTCCCCCCAAGAGGAAGTCTTCCAAGTTGATACTTAATCGAGATTTCCCACATGTTCAATGGTGAAAAGTAGACAGTATTGTAGGGATCTTCAAGAATTCGCCTTACTTTATGAGACAACTTACGAGGAGAAAGGTGCCACCAAATCAAGACGTTAGTATCCATTAGGAAGTCCACTACTCATCACCAACCATTAGGTGATTAAAGGTGCCTTCAGGGTAACCCATTAATTCTTCATATGACATTTTAGGAACTTCAACATCTACATTCCAGTGTTCAAGCATGCCCATTTTGCGCTTTTTGGGTTTAGTCTTCATCCATGCCTCATAAGGGATAACGACGGCAATGGGCTCATTCTTCTTGCCTTTTGTAATTTTTACCTCTTCGCCAGACTGCACCCTTTCGAGAACGCTTGAAAACTGTGCTCTGGCTTCTGCGATAGCTAGACTTAACATAGGCCAATCTCCTCACCCACTGGTCGCTGTTGACTAAGCTCATTATGGCATAAGTGTACAACTTGTACAAATTAGTTAAGGTGGACCTGTCCTCCCCTGTTTTTTGTGGAGGAGATATGAACTAATTCACTAGTGTTGACATAGCTGTTTTGTGGGAGTATGTTTGTTCGTATATTCTTTCAATTTTCGCGGCAGATAGGGCTGATACGCTATGACAAATACTGAAGAAAACTTTGACAAAATTGTAATGTTTAAAAGCAAGGACATTCGTCGCAAGCTCTGGCAGGGCGAGTGGTGGTTTGTGATTAATGACGTTGTGGTTGCCTTAACAGACAGTGTTGATCCAGCAAGATATGTCCGTGATATGCGCAGACGTGATCCCGAGATTGCCAAGTTGTTCAAAAGTGGTGAAATCAAAGGGGCGTGGCAAATTGACACCCCCCTTGAGCTGACCTTTCAAACGGCTGGTGGCAAGCAAAAATTCAAATGCTGGAACACCGAAGGTATTTTCCGCCTAGTGCAGTCGATTCCCAGCAAGAAGGCTGAGCCCTTTAAACGCTGGCTTGCTCGTGTGGGCTATGAGCGCGTACAAGAAATTGAAAATCCTGAACTTGCGCAAAAGCGAATGAAGGCGCTCTATCGTCTAAAAGGTTATCCTGATTCATGGATAGAGCGACGCGTTCGTGGTATTGCTATTCGACACGAGCTAACTGACGAATGGGGTAAGCGTGGAATAGATAATGAACGAGACTATGCTATTCTCACTGCCGAGATTGCTAAGGGCACTTTTGATGTAGCTCCTTCACAACACAAGAAAATCAAAGGTATCAAACGGGAGAATCTTCGTGATCACATGACTGAATTGGAGCTACTCTTTAGTCAACTAGGCGAAGCATCTACTACTGAGATTGCTCGAGTTGAAGACGCTCAAGGCATGGGAGAAAATACCGATGCTGCCCAACGCGGTGGTGCGGTTGCAGGTGTCGCCCGCGAAAGGCTAGAAGCCGAAACGGGCAAGCGTGTGGTTAGCAGTGCCAAACATGAACTAGTTGACACAGCAGATGAAAATTTCCATCTGCCTGAACCAAAACAGTAAGCATCATTGAGCGAACAAGTGCAATCGGCACTGTCTCTAAACGTGGACGCTATGGAGGAACTTATGCTCATAGACATATTGCTTCAATCAAGTTGCCATTACCCAGATGACTTCACTGCTGGCAAATGCGCAATTGCGAGAGATTTCAGGCAATCAGACTGGGATGGTGAGCCATGACTAAACATTCGACCAAAGAAGCTTGCCCATTCGTGGCATTAGGCACCTAGGTCAACTATCATAGATGCTATGTCAATTTCAGAGAAAGAACACGCAAAGCAAGAACATGAGCCTGCTGTAGAAAAAGATACATTAGATGAGTTGTCCTTTTCTGCAGATGGTGCCTCAGCAGAAAATGCCTTAGAGGCCGATGCACCACCGGAAGAAAAGTCTGCCCTTGAAGAAGCGCAGGTTGGTAAGTCAACTTTGGTTATGGTGCTTGCTACCACTCTATCTAGAATTACAGGCTTTGTCCGTGCTTGGGCACTTGCCCTTGCGCTAGGACCTGGTGCTATCGCCAGTGCTTATACTGCTTCAAATAACATGTCTAACATGATTTTTGAACTGATTGCAGGCGGTGTTCTCTTCTCTGTCTTTATTCCTACCTTTATGCGCATTCGTAAAGAGCGCGGAGATGAAGCTTCTTGGCGTTTTGCTGGCAATTTGATGACACTCTTTGCTGTAGTGTTGGGCATTATTGCCTTATTGGGTACTTTATTCCCGCAGCCCATTATGTGGACGCAATACTTTCTTGCGGGAGATTCTGGCAATGTGGAAGAACTGCTGGAACTGGCAAGCTTCTTCTTTAGGTTCTTTGCCATCCAGGCCGTGTTCTACGGCGTTGGCATGATTATTCAAGCCCTGCTTAATGCTCAACGTAAGTATTTATGGGCATCTTTGGGACCTGTCTTTAACAATTTGGTTGTCATTGGCTTCTTATTGGCCGCAAGCCAGATGTATTTGAACGAGACCACCTTCACCCTTATTGCCGTGGGTACCTCACTAGGTGTGTTGGTAATGTTTCTGGTAATGATTCCTTCCCTGCGCAAGACAGGTTTTAAGCTTTACATTGGTATTGACCTGCGCGATCCAGAGCTTCACACCATGCTGAAGCTTGCCCTGCCTATGATTTTCTATGTTGGCTGTAACTTAGTTGCAGTTTCTGTGCGAAATGCTACAGCAGCAACTACGGGAGATGCCAGTCAATCTGTGATATTCTTTGCTAGCGTTTGGCATAATCTGCCCTACGGCATTATCGCTGTTTCTGTAGCAACGGCACTCTTTACAGAGCTATCTAAGGCTGCCACCGATAAGAACATGGCAGAATTCAAGACATCGCTTGTTGCTGGACTAAGAACCACTACCCTACTTATGCTACCGGCATCTGCCTTAATGTTCGGGTTAGCTGGACCACTCATTTCTCTCTACGTAGGTGGTCGTACGGATGCAGCGGATGTACCAGCTATCGTAGCAGTGCTACAGATATGGGCTGTCAGCCTAGTCTTTTTCGCTGGGCTTATGTACCTGCTACGTGCCTTTTATTCGCTTAGTGATACCTGGACACCAGCCATTGCAAACTTTGCACTGACGATTGTTCAGGTCGTTGGCTACCTCTTCCTAACAGGCAATATCACTACATACATTGCTTTGGGAGTAATTGGTATTCCTATATCTGATGGTATCTTTTTCGTCCTGCTATTCCTGACCTTGCTCTATCTCTTGCGCCGAAAGATTGGCTCATTTGATATTAAATCTTTCATGGGAGTTTTCGCCAAGATGACTGTGGTTGCCTTAGCTGTAGGAGTTGTTGCTTATTATGGGTCCAGACTCTTAACAGAGTCTCTGGCTCAAACTGGCTTGATTCCTGATGACAGGCTGTTGGGACTAGTTGTAGTGCTTGTTATAGGAATCATAGGTTTAGCACTTACCGCAATTGCTGCAAAGTTACTGGGCATTGAAGAAATAGGTAACTTTAGCAAAGCCATAAAGAGAAAGTTCAGCAGGAGCAAAGCATGAGCTCGCAAAGCACAACAAACAAGAAAGCAGGCACAGTGAAAGCTGAGATGAACTCTACCGAAAAAGATTGTCCCTTTGAGCAGCTAGAACAAAGACGTGCAACTTTGCCTGAAAATCCAAAGGTGGTCGCCATCATTCCTGCCTTCAACGAAGAAGAGCGCATTACGGCAACTATCAATGCCGTGAAAGCTATTCCAGAAGTTAATCGCATCGTGGTCATCGATGATGGCAGCAAAGACGGTACCGCACAGTTAGCAGTTGATGCAGGCGCACGTGTCATTAGGTCAACTCGCAATGTAGGCAAAGGGCCCGTGCTAGAACATGCTGCAAAACAACATGAGGATGCTGACATCGTTCTATTGCTAGATGCTGATTTAGCAGGAACTGCTAGTCAGGCGAGTGACTTGCTCAATCCTGTACTAAGAGGCGAAGTCGACATGACCATAGCGCGCTTCCCTAGGCCAACAGCCAAAGCAGGCTTTGGACTAGTCAAAAGTCTTGCCCGCTTTGAGATTCGTAGAGCAGGCGGCAAAGACGAAGACTTTCAGGCCCCTCTATCTGGACAACGTGCTGTAACCCAAGCCTGCCTAACACACATTCGTCCCTTTGCAAGAGGTTATGGAGTGGAGGTGTCCTTAACGGTACGTGCTCTGCGAGCAGGTTACCGTGTACGCGAGATTGAAACTACTATGGCACACAAAGCCACGGGGAGGAACTTACGCGGATTCTTTCACCGCGGAAAGCAATTTCGCGATGTATTAGGTGCCGTGATTCTACTTAATTTGAAACGTAAGTAGCACTCAGTCTCTGCATTGGCTTTTCGAAAGCAGCATTCATGCAATGTATTTGTCTAGGAGCACATCAAAAGTAGCAAAAGGTGAATAGGGGGCGCAAGGAAGGCTATCCCTTCTACTGACTGAAGTCCCCTATTCACCTTTTGTGGTGTGTACGTCATACCTTTAGAAGGGTAGGCCTCCTGGGAAACCTCCACGACCTTTGCGGCCTCTTTTCCCTTTTCCTTTTCCGCCACCCATACTGAATTGCTTCATCATCTTTTGCGCTTCAGTAAATTGCTTCATGAGACGATTAATTTCTACTACAGTGGTGCCTGAACCTGCAGCAATGCGGGCTCTGCGAGAACCATTTAGCAGCTTTGGATTAGCGCGCTCTTTAGGTGTCATGGAAAAAATTATTGCTTCCATGCGCGAGATTTGCTTGTCATCAATAGCTCCATCTGGAATACCTGCTCCCCCACCAGGAAGCATCTTCATGATGGCACCAATACCGCCCATCTTGCGCATCTGCTTGATGCTTTTCAAGAAGTCGTCAAAAGTAAACTGACCCTTCTTTAAGCGTTCTTCATCCCATTCAGAAATCTCTTCTGTGAGGTCAGTCTCCATAGCTGTTTCGATGAGACTTACCACATCACCCATGCCGAGAATGCGCTTTGCCATACGGTCTGGGTGGAACTCATCCAAACTGGACGGCTTCTCACCTTCTGATGCAAAAAGGATAGGTTTACCCGTTACTTCACGAATCGAAAGTGCAGCACCACCACGCGCATCACCATCAAGCTTAGACATGATTAGGCCATCGAAGTCTAGCACCTTGCTGAACTCTGCGGTAACGTTGACAGCATCTTGACCTGTCATAGCGTCCACTACCATGAGTATTTGATCGGGCTTTACAGCCTGCTTGATTGCCGTAGCTTCTGCCATCATTTCTTCGTCTACGTGCAAACGACCTGCAGTATCAACAATGACCACGTCTAGCATGTTATCAACAGCATACTTGATGCCTTCTGCTGCTGTTGCTACAGCGTCGCCTGCTGATACTCCTTGTCCGCGATAGACAGGAATCTGCAATTCGCGACCGAGTGCCTCTAGCTGATCAATCGCTGCCGGTCTATGGACGTCGCAAGCAACCATAAGGGGACGCTTGCCTTGCTTGCGCAGTCTCCATGCCAGCTTTGAAGTGGCTGTAGTCTTACCAGAACCCTGCAGACCTACCATCATGATAACGCTGGGCATACGGTTGCCCAACACCATGCGCGTAGGCTTTTCACCAAGCAACTTGGTCAATTCATCTAGCACAATCTTTACGACCTGCTGACCTGGAGTAAGGGAGCCCATAACGTCGGCACCCACAGCTCGCTCACGCACACGCGCTATGAAGGTCTTAACAACTTTAAAATTAACATCTGCCTCAAGCAGTGCTAGGCGGATTTCGCGCATGGCAGCATCAACATCTGCCTCAGTCAAAATGCCTTTGCGATTAAGATTAGTAAATACTTCCTGTAAGCGATTAGCTAACGTATCAAACATAGGAGAAAAACACCTGTACCTTTGCTCAAATATAAGTCCAATTCGGTCTTACTAGTCTAACACGGACAATTGACAGAGAGTGCGTGCTAGCGTGTGGTTCCCGTCGCAAAATCGTAGTCCTGCAATTCCCCCTGATTGTAAGCATTATACGCTGGCAAATCTAGGAAGCCATGACCTGAAAGGCCGAAGAGGATGGTTCTTTCTTCGCCCTTCTCTGCAGCATCGCGAGCCTCTGCTACAGCTGCTGCTATAGCGTGGCTGCTTTCGGGAGCTGGCAGCATGGCCTCTGCACGCCCAAACATAAGCGCATACTTGAAGCAGTCTGTTTGATATACTGCGGTTGCTTCGATTTCTCCACTGTGTACTAGTGCTGATAGCAGCGGCGAGTCGCCGTGATAGCGCAGACCTCCTGCATGGATTCCTGGGGGCACAAAATCGTGACCCAGAGTATACATCATCATCTGCGGAGTCATCTTTGCTTCGTCACCATAATCGTAGCGATATTCACCTGCAGTCAAAGTGGGGCAAGATTTTGGCTCTGCTCCTAGCAGGCGTGCTTTTGATTTGCCTTCAAGGCGACGCTTGTAGTAAGGGAAGGCAAGACCGGCAAAGTTTGAGCCACCGCCACAACAGCCGATTATTACATCGGGCTCGTCTTCTGCAAGTTCCATCTGCTTGATGGCCTCGAGCCCAATAATGGTCTGGTGCAAGATGACATGGTTCAGTACACTGCCTAAGGCATAGTTGGTATCAGGGTTGCTGGCTGCTATCTCTACTGCTTCAGAAATCGCAATGCCCAGCGTGCCAGGAGTATCGGGGTCACTTTCCAATATGCCGCGTCCAACACTGGTCAGGTTCGTGGGCGAGCGATGCACCGTTGCACCGTAGCTCTCCATGAAATAGCGACGATAGGGCTTTTGGTCATAGCTGCATCCCACCATGAACACTTCAATGTCCATATCAAGCTGACTGCCCGCCATTGACAAGGCACTACCCCATTGTCCTGCACCCGTTTCGGTAGTCAGCTTAGAGATGCCTGCCTGCTTATTGTAATAGGCCTGCGGAATCGCCGAGTTCGCCTTATGTGAACCACTGGCGTTGATGCCCTCGTACTTGTAGTAAATGCGCACGTTGTCAGGCAGCCCTAATGCCTTTTCAAACATACGCGCACGCGTGAGAGGCCCAGGACGATAGGTGCGCAGTACGTCAATGACGGCACCTGGAATATCGATGTAGCGCTGCTTTGTCATTTCCTGCTCGATTAGTGCGGGCGGGAAAATCGCTGCTAACTGCTCGGCTCTTGCGGGCTCGTTATTGCCATCAAGATAAGGTGGCATTTCAGGCATGTCTGCCTGAATGTTATACCAGGCTGTTGGCATGTCCTTTTCTTCCAGTACAAAGCGTGACTTGTGTGTGTCTGTGTTTGACATGGCAGTTTCCTCCTTCATCGAAAACTCCTTTTCAGAGATAAACTGCGGTGGAAAATTGAAAAATCCCCTACAGTCATCTCTGTAAGGGACGAGAAATGCTTCCCGCGGTGCCACCCTTGTTGGCGGTCCAGACCCCATGTCTGGCTGCCCACTCTCAGATACTCGGACATCTCTTTTTGAGCTAACCCTTCATATCTGTGTTCCGCTTTCGAGGGAACCTCCGTCGCCACTAGTAAGTTTTCTTGAGTGCACTCCTGAGCAGAACACTTTTCAACCGTTGCAGCGATGCTTCAGAAGCCCATTCCCTGTTCCCCGCTCTGCCAGATTCCCACCATCACTAGCTCTCTCTTTGTGCGCTGGAAAAGGTACTCCTCTTCATCAACAGCTATTCAATTGCAAAACATGATACTCCATACTTTGTGCGCAACGCAAGAGGTCTGCCCTTATTTCTTTGAGCAGACCTCTTTAGATTCTGAGTTGTTTAACTAAAAATAACGCATTGGGACTAACACAAATAAGGCTTAGCAAAAGCCAATAGTTCTTAGGGATAATACAGGATTACACGACAGTTTAGTCTGTAATCACGTAATCTTGCAGGCTTGCTGGAATTTCGATGCCGAGGGCTTCAGCAACTTCACCATTGATTACGATGGTGCTTTCTTCAGTCATGATGCGCACTGGCATGGTTGCAGGGTCTGCTCCGTGTAGCAAATCAATCGCCATAAGTGCTGTTACACGACCTAGCTCATAGTAGTCAACGCCTGCTGTTGCAAGGCCGCCCTCTTCTACCATAGTCGATGCGCCAGGAATCACAGGTACACCTGACTCTAGAGATATTTCCCCTACCATTGCCATAGCGCTTGCGATGGTATTGTCAGTTGGCGTGTAGATAACATCTACATCGCGCGTCAAAGAAGCCATAGCTTGCTGAACTTCATTAGTGTTGGTCACTGCTACTTCTCTTGTATCAAGACCGCGACTTTCTAGCTCTGCTTTGATTAGGCTAACCTGTTCAACGGAGTTGGCTTCACTAGAGTTGTAGATGAAACCTACCGTTTGTGCATCTGGCAACAGCTCCATCAGCAGTTCAGTCTGCTTGACGACGGGTGCCATATCGCTAGTTCCTGTGACGTTGCCTCCAGGAACTTCGTTGCTATCAACCAATTCTGCTACGGTGAAGCTAGTGATTGCTGCACCAAGGATTGGCATAGTAGTTGTTTTTGCTGCCATAGTTTGAGATGGCCCTGTACCAATAGAAAGCACTAGGTCTTTGTCTTGATTGACAAAACGATCAGCAATAGTTGAAAGGGTTGCGCTGTCGCCTTGAGCGTTCTGGAAGTCTAGCTCAAGATTTTCCCCTTCAATGTAGCCCTGGTCGGCTAGTTCAGCTAAGAAGCCCCTATATACATCGTCTAGTGCTGGATGCTCGATTGGCTGTACGATTCCAATACGGAATACCTGCTGAGCGTCCCCATTTGTGCCGCCTGTCCCATTGGCGTCAGTTTCAGTATCTGCATCACAACCCAGGAGCGCGAAAGCAAAAAAGAAAGCACCTACGACCGTTGCGATGAGTAGCGTTTTCTTGATGTTTTGCTTCATAGTTATCACTCCT
Organism: Coriobacteriia bacterium; assembly: GCA_009785705.1. GTDB lineage: Bacteria > Actinomycetota > Coriobacteriia > WRKU01 > WQUG01 > WRBW01. The sequence goes on along the minus strand of WQVS01000001.1, from coordinate 14,299 downwards.
TTTGCGATAAATCATGCCAGACACTTTATCTAGCGAAAGTAGTTATAGTAGCACACCTGCTATTGCATTAGCTAACTATTCGAAAAATAAGCTCAGCAAAACATGGAGCTGAGTTCTAAGAAATATTGCGAAACGTGGGGCTAAGCTTGCGGAACTATTGCGAAAAATAAGGACAAAGTGGGTGCTATTTATGATAGGGATGATTATTTGAAATGGTATTTGCTCTGTAGATTTGCTCTGCCAGCATTACCCGCGCCATGTTATGAGGCCAGGTCTGCTTGCCAAAGGACAGGGATTCATGAGCCTGTTTTAGCACTTCAGGAGGCAGACCATGTGAACCTCCTATTATGAATACTAACTTTGATTTGCCTCTTAGTTTTAATTCGTCTAGATGCTTTGATAAATCTTCACTACTTAACTGCTTACCCTTGCTATCGAGCGCAATGATGTGGGTGTCGCCCCCTAGTGCACTTAGCTGCTGCAAGCGCTTTAAAATATCTTTACCTTCTTTTTCTGCTATTTGCTGAGGGCTGCCCTCTTGTGCGCCATAATCCGGTAGCTCTATAAGCTCTACCTTGCCATAGGCAGAGAGGCGCCGCAGATATTCTGCTAGCGCCTCCTTCCAATATTTTTCTTTTAGTTTGCCTAGGGCAAGTATGGTGACCTTCACACTAAGGACCTAGAAGGGGGTGATCTGGGGGCAATGTTGGTGACTGCTGCTGCTGTGGTTGTTCTGGTTCTGCCCTGCTCATAAAGTCGTCTGATGCCAGAGTGGCTTCAAACACTTCGTTTTCACCACTGCGGTAAACCTCTACCTCAACACTGTCTCCCACCCGATTTGACCGTATTGCTGAAAACACATCTTCTGAGCTACTAATCTCATGGTCCCCTATACGCAAGATGAAGTCTCCCCTTTGGATGCCTGCTCTGTCAGCTGGTGAGCCTCCTACAATATTGTTTACTACTGCCCCGCGATCTACAGGTAGTCCGTAGGCTTGAGCGATTTCAGGTGTGATAGTTTGTGTGCCCACACCCAAGAAAGCATGGGAAGCGTGTCCCGATTCTATCAATTGGTTTACTACATGGATTACAGTGTCCACAGGGATAGCAAAACCTACACCAGCTGATGACCCTGAGAATGTATTGATAAGTGAATTGATACCAATAAGGCGACCTTCTTTGTCTACCAGCGCGCCCCCAGAGTTTCCAGGATTAATGGCGGCATCTGTTTGAATCAGGTCGACATAGGCAGTAAGAGTTGTCTGATTTGCAATAACGTTATTGCGTCCTAATCCTGAAATAATTCCCGCAGAGATTGACTGCTCATGACCAAAGGGGGAGCCTACTGCCATGACATATTGACCAACCAGTAAGTTACTGGAGGTGCCCAACTCTATCGTTGGCAAATCGTCTGTTGAATCAATCTTTAATACCGCAAGGTCAGTTGAAGGGTCTGCTCCCACCAGTACAGCAGGATAGGTTTGTGCCCCAGCAGTGACTGTGATGTTATCAAGATTTTCGATTACGTGATTATTGGTAACGATATAACCTTCAGTGTTTAAGATAACACCAGCACCTGCACTTTGCGTGCCAGCACTCATCCCCATACCCATATTCATAGCACCAGAAACGCTTACTACGCTGGGTAAAACTCTTTGCGCAACCTGAACAGATAGTTCATCCTCTGACGGGTTGGTAAGGTTTGTTGGCAACTCAATTAGTGCCGTAGGTGAAGATTCTGCCGACCTGGTGTACTCGTTTGAGCCTGCTGAAATCGGATTAGTGCCAGAACTAAAGAGGTCGAGGGTGCTAACAAGCACACTTGCACTGCCCAACACTACCAGCAGGGCTGCTGCTGCAATCGCAATGTAAAGATTCCTCTTTGACTTCTTGCTTGAGTCATCTGCATTACCATCCATAGCCTGTTGCTGTACGGGCTGAGACAAAGGCATTTGCTGCTGTGAGGCCTGAGCTTGCTGTGGCTGTGCTGTGTGAACTGCAGGATAGTGCTGCATCTGAGAAGGATGCTGCTGATAGTAGTATTCTGGCGAATAAACCATCTGATGCACCTGTTGTTCTTGCTGTTGAGTTTGTTGTGGGTCTTGATAGCTAGTGTCGGGGTGTGCTGTTGGCGTCTGTGCTTGTGTGGTGCTTACTGTCTGTGAAGCGGTCCCTTGTGCAGTCTGCTGTTCTACCGTTAATTCTGCACCTACTTCAAAGGTTTCATGTAACATCTCCGGGGACGATTCGGATGAGTTTTGGTGCAGCGAAGCACCAGGTACCTGACTGTAGTCTTTCATGTGATTTCTCCTTGCATTGTGAGCATATATAAAGGTACAGACCTACATTACATACCAGTATAAAGCAGAAAAGCTGCATTTTGCTAAAGTGTCACACTAGAAGGGTTTATTTGAGATAAATTTTGTATTATTTCTCTGACTGAGCTTGGGACTTGCGAGCACGCCACAATAGAAAGGCACCCACAAGAACCATAGGGAGCGATAGAAGCATACCCATGGTAAACCAGTTACTTATGAGAAAGCCTAGCTGGCTGTCAGGTTCTCTGAAGAATTCTGCAAAGATACGCACAGCACCGTAAAGTACTAAGAAAGCACCGACGATACTTCCTTGCGCAGGAGGCTTTCCTTTCTTTGCCGCAATCTGTGCAATCACGAATAGTACAACAAATATAAGTAGCCCCTGCAATAGGGCTTCGTAAACCTGTGAGGGATGACGTGCCAGTGGTCCTGCTGCAGGAAAGATAACCCCCCAAGAAACTTCTGTGACTCTACCCCACAGCTCACCATTAATATAGTTTGCCATGCGCCCTAGGCCAAGTCCTATTGGGGTACCAATCATGACAAGGTCGCCTAGACGCAGCGCAGGCATCTTGATAATGCGCGCTGCGATAATGGCACCGATGATGGCACCGATAAGACCACCATGGAAAGACATGCCCGCAATGCCACCATCCCAAAAGGCAATAATCTGCAAAGGATTTGCCAAGAAGTGAGCAGGCTGATAAAACAGCACAAAGCCAATACGAGAACCAATGATGACACCGAGGGAAATGCCAATCAGCACTGTCAGCAAGTCATCAAAGCTAAGGTCTACCTTCCACTTTTTAGCAAAATGATAGGCAAGTCCCGAAGCGGCAATAAAGCCCACTAGGTAACTAAGTCCATACCATCTAGCTACAAAGGGACCAATAGAAAAAGCTACAGGGTCTATTGACTGTATGGATTGAAGGATTTCTCCCATAATGCTAGAAATCGTATCCTATCTGGTTTCTTCGTTGACGCGTGTGAGGAAGTCATCAACGGATTCGATTTTTTCCAATTCGCGTGCAAAGTATTCGACCTGATTGCCCTCGCTAGGGGTCAGTTCGCGATCTGCCAATTCTTCAATATTTTGGCAATTGTTGCAGCTGTCGTCTTCCGATTCAATCCCGAGCGCAGTGGAGCTACCCGTAACTTGACTCATGAGGTCAGAAAAATTCAGCTTTCCATCCTTCATTGAGACGCTAAGCTCTTGAGCAAGTTGCTCGATTATATTAGGAGGAATAATGGGAGCCTGCGAAGCAATACGCACCAAGGTTCCACATTTCGGGCAGCGCACAGAAATCTCTGTTTTGCCCTCTTCGTGAACCACCATATCTTCTATGCAGTCAAATCCTGCCTGCACCTGCCCATCATAGGGGCATTGAAATCCTATCTGTCCAAAAAGCATACTGCTTATACCCTTCTTGCTGTTGACTATCCGGCTAGCTTTTATTATAGCCTGCGTATGTGACAAAAATGTGTAGCACCTCTACTGCACACTAAGCTGTTATCTGAATGAAACAATGAGCCATAGTAGCATAAATTAGCTTCGCTGGCGTAGTCGTGTCGATGAATAAGGAATACCCAACTCATCTTTTTTCAATTCTACTGTGCTAACAGAGATATGTGTGTCAGCCAGAATATCTTGCATCTCCGCAGGGCCACAGCTTGCACCCTTGCCAAATCTAAAATTGCTTCCCAATACGATTTCTTCTGCCTGCACTAAGCCAGGAAGTGTCTGCAGAAGAAAGTCCTCTGCGCTTATTTGGGATAGCTTGTGATTAAAGGGTAAAACTATGACCTCATCTATTCCCGCGTCCTTTAGTGCTGCCACCTTTTCCTGCAAAGACATAAGAGAGGTCGGAACCTTAAGGGGAAAAAGCGCTGCATGAGGGTGTGCATCAAAGGTCAGGACTGTTGAGAGCAGATTCTTTTCTTTAGCGCGACTTACCACAGTCTTGAGCAAGGCCTGATGACCTTCATGTACTCCATCAAAAACGCCGATAGTCAATACGGAAGGACCTACACGCCTTCCCGCAACTGAAGTTGCACTAAGCCTTTCAGCAGCAAGCGATTCCAGCAAGATGTCGCGTGACAGAAAGAAGTCAGCTATAGCTGATGAGTCCTCTTTGCCTGCAGTCTGGCTACAAGCATCCTCTAAATCTGCAATGCTGTAAGCATCTTCTAGTTTGAAGCTGCCAGAACTGAGACGACGCAGCTCACATAAATGAGCATGCGTACCACAAGCCTGCCCTATGTCCCTTGCTAAGGCTCTTATGTAAGTTCCCTTTGAGACATCAAAATCTACTACCCAGGACTGGGTGGCTTTATCGATTTCAATAAGTTTCGCGCTGTGTACTTCGATTTTACGCGCCTCGATGTGAAGCGGTCTTCCTTTACGCGCCTCACGATGAGCAACCCTTCCGCCCTTTTTAAGTGCAGAGAAGTCTGGGGGGATTTGGTCAAGCTCTCCCAAGAAATCCTTTAGTATGCTCTTGGCGAAGTCTGCGTCATATACCTTGGACGAAACTTCGGAGCTCTGGACTATGTCTCCCTGCGTGTCATCGGTAGTAGTTGCTGAACCAAAACTTATGCGGGCGCGGTAACTTTTTGATTCAAGCAAAAAGTCGTTTGAGAGTCTTGTTGCATGCCCTATCAGTAATATCATGAGACCTGATGCCAGCGGATCAAGGGTCCCGCAATGTCCAACACGTCCCTCGCCCGTTATGTGGCGTAGCTTGCTGACCAAGTCATGACTGGTCCAGCCCAGGGGTTTATCAAGCAAAACAACACCCGAAAGAGCCGTACCCCCACGCTTATATTTCAAGAGTGTCATCCTCTGTCACGGGCAAACTTACGAGCTTCCAATCCTTTTGACAGGACGCCATTTCAGCCCCTTCTTCACCTTGAGGCAAATGAGGCAGTAGTTCATCTAAGATTTGTTCTTTGGTGGCTGTTTTGTCTGGCCAGGTGATTCCTGCTGCGGGCTTATGTCCCCCGCCGCCAAAGCGCTGAGCCACAGCCGAAACATCAAATTTGCCATCGCTACGCAGTGATAGACGTGGTCCCTTCGATGATTGCGTAATGAAAAGCGCTACATCGGTGTCTTGTACACAGCGAATCAGGTCAATAAGGTTCTCTGTATAGTCAACAGGAACGCCTAATTCTTGCAGGTCTGCATCTGATAAGTAGGAGTGGACGACTGCTCCCCCATTAAGTAGCTTTGCGCGTGAAAGTATACGACCTTCCAAGTGCAGGGCTGCCAGAGGCTTTTGTCCGTAAAGTTGCTGGGCAATCTTTGCTGGTTGTGCCCCTGCCTCTATCATTTCACTGGTATAGGCAAAAGTCTCTTTGCTTGTATTGGAGAACTGGAAACTGCCCGTATCACTCAGTGTGGAAACGTAGCAAGCAGTGGCAATGGCTTCATCGCGCTGCCAGTTCATTTCTCCCAGTAATGCCCAGATAAGCTCACCTGTTGCTGCAGCTTCTACCTGCGTATAGCGCAAGTCGGCATAGCTTTCCTTAAGTGGAGGGTGGTGGTCAATGATGATAGATTTATTTGACTGGCGGAGGAGTTCCCCAGCCTTATTAAGACGTCCAAAGTCTGGCGTATCCAGTGCAATGAAGACGTCTGCGGCGAAGTTACTGGGACTCTCTGACTGGGCAGATTCCGGTAGCAGTTCTTCGGGGCGGGTGAACTTCTCACACCCCGCCATCCAAAGGTAGGGTGCAGGTGGCGTAGCATTATCTGCAAGCAGAGGAATTGCCTGTATCCCACGCAATTCAAAAGCACGCGTCAAAGCAAGGACAGAACCTATCGAGTCCCCGTCAGCACGCGTATGTCCACTGATAAGCACACAAGCGCCTACAGGTATTTCTGCAAGCACTTCTGTTAATTGTTTTCTTGTAATGTTCATGTCATCCACATTCAAATTGCCCAGTATACTCCTAGCACTTAAAATCAACACCAGCGTAGCGAGCGGATATTGCTCGCAAATATCCTAGCGAGCAAAGCGCAGTGTAGTCGCTAGGCAAGGAGTCCTACAAATATCCATTGTGCAACATACTAGGCTGCAGAAACAAATGGATATTTTCAAACAACGCAGAGTCTAAGTGCGTAGGTGCGTTATGTGCTAGTCTTCGGATTCTTCTGCGGCGAATTGTTCGCGGCGTTCGTCTGCTGAAGCCAGGATGTCTGCAATGCGCTGACCTTCGTCTAGAGCCTCGTCAATATGGAACTGTAGGTCAGGAGTTGACCTCCAACCAACGGCTTTGCCTAGTAGCGAACGAATGCGTCCCTTAGCAGAATCTAGACCTGCCAGCATATCATCATAACGAGACGGGTCGTTGCTCACAAATACGTGTGCCACTGACTTATCAGGGCTTACTTCTACACCAGTAACGGTGGTCATGAAGATACGCGGATCGCTAATTTCGCGCTCAATAATTAATGCAACTGCAGCGCGTGCTGCCTCATCATTTTTGCGACTAAAGTTTTGACGTGCCATAGTTATTGTCCTTTCTTTCTGGTTGCTCTAGCTAAGGTAGTAGTTGAAATGGAGTCTGTAACTGGAGGCAAGTAGGAGTGTCGTGCTCAAACATCCTCGTCGCAAACCCGCTCCTGCGGAACTGCGCGCGGTCACCCCTAATATCTCCAGCAACTAGTCAATCACTATGCCTTTCGAGCAACTTCTTTTATTCGATATCCTTCGATAATGTCTTCTAGCTTTAGGTCTTGGAATCCTTCAATGCCTACACCACATTCATATCCTGCACGCACTGACTTAACGTCTTCTTTAAATCGACGCAATGAGCCAATTGTACCCTCAAATATAACGGTAGAGTCGCGAACAATACGAACCTTATCATCACGGTTGATTTCCCCGTCTAGTACATAAGATCCTGCAATAACACCCATCTTTGGAACGCGGAAGAGCTCACGTACCTCAATGCGAGCTGTGTCTTCTTCCACAAACTCTGGTGCAAGCATGCCCACGCGTGCTGCATTGATTTCTTCGATTGCCTGATAGATTACACGATACAGGCGTACATCAATCTTTTCTTCAGCAGCTAGTGACTTAGCACCAGGGGTCGGTCGAACGTTGAACCCGATAACGATAGCATTAGACACGGTTGCTAGCTGGATGTCAGTCTCTGTAATACCACCAACGGCAGAGTGAACAATGTTAATGCGCACCTCTGACTGGTCGATTTTCTCTAGCGCATCACGCAGAGCCTCGATAGAGCCCTGTACGTCTGCTTTAACCACAAGGTTCAGGTCTTTAATCTCCCCTGCTTCAATAGCACTGAAGAGGTCGTCCAACGACACATGCTTGTGCGCTGATTCATGCTGGCGCAAGCGAATCTTCATCGCACGGGATTCAGCCAATGCGCGAGCACTGCGCTCATCTTCAAAGACCAAGAATTCGTCACCAGCAGAGGGAACTTCCTGTAGACCCAAGATTTCGACAGGCTCTGAAGGACCAGCTTGCTTTACCTTGCAGCCATCTGGTGCCATCAAGGCACGAACACGACCGAAGGCTGTACCCGCTACCAGAGCGTCGCCTCCGCTCAAGGTACCGCGCTGCACTAGCACTGTAGCAACAGGACCGCGACCCTTGTCCAGCTTTGCTTCGATAACGGTACCGAAGGCCTGCGTGTTGGGATTTGACTTCAGTTCTAGCATGTCTGCCTGAATGAGCAACATTTCTAGTAGCTCATCAATACCCAGACGCTTCTTCGCACTAATGTTGACGAAGATGTTACTGCCGCCCCAGTCCTCTGGAACAACTTCATATTCTGTAAGCATTTGACGTACACGGTCAGGATTTGCGCCGTCTTTGTCAATCTTATTTACAGCAACAACAATCGGTACTCCCGCAGCTTTTGCGTGGCTAATAGCCTCGATGGTCTGCGGCATAACACCGTCGTCAGCTGCAACCACCAAAATAACGATATCGGTAATATTTGCACCACGTGCACGCATCGCCGTAAAGGCCTCGTGACCCGGGGTATCAATAAAGGTAATCTTGCGACCGTTCTTCTGTACAACCGAAGCACCAATATGTTGAGTAATACCACCAGCTTCAGTATCTACAATTCCTGTTTCGCGAATAGCATCAAGCAATGAGGTCTTACCATGGTCTACGTGGCCCATAACCGTAACAACAGGGCTGCGAGACTCTAAGTCTTCAGGCTTGTCCTCTTCAAAGGTCCAAGTCATTTCGTCTTCTGGACGTTGGACGCTAACGCTGCGCTCCAAATCATCGGCAAGCAATTCAATGAGCTCGTTGCTGATGGGCTCGTTTACTGAAAGGGGCGTACCCAGCATAAAGAGTGTCTTGATAAGGTCATTTGCAGGAACATCAAGTGCCTCCGCAAATTCTCCCAAGGTGAGACCCTCAGTAACGGTTACTGCAGCACCGCCATGCGGAATAGCAGGATCGTCGCTATCTGCAGGGGCATCTTTGATAAGTTCGTCCTCGACAGAGCCTTTGCCCTTTTTCTTCTTTTTCTTTGAGCGACGTGATTCGCCTTCAGTTTTTGCGGCCTCAACTTCAGCACGCATCTCTGCAAGAACTTTTTCTTTCTGTAGCTTTTCGGCCTGAATCGCCATTTCCTTATAGCGCTGGGCTTCCTCTGCCTCTTTACGGACAGCCTTTTCACGCTCTAAGCGCTCATGTTCTGCAGCAATAGCCGCTTCAAGACTGGTGCGCTGATTTTGTTTCGCTGCTTTTGCTGGGGTAGCCTTCTTCTTTTCAGCGGGCTTTTCATCTGCGGCAACTTCTTTGGCATCTTTTGCCTTTGGCGCAGTAGCTTCCTTGCCACTGTCGGCCTTTACAGTCTTTGCCTGCGCTGGCTTCTTCGTGTCCGCTGCAGCCTTAGCTGTAGCACCAGCAGCCTCTTTGTCAGCACTGCCTTTGTCGACATCACTGTCGGCACCACCACTAGCACCACTGCCGCCAGCTGCCGCTACGGCAGCAATGGCCGCCTCCACAACACCTGGGAGAGGAGCCTTCGACGCAGCAGCTTCTTCTGCAGCACGCTGCTTTCCTTCTTCTTCAAGCTTTGCGCGCTCTGCTTCACGCTCAGCACGCTCTTCTTCACGCTTAATGCGTGCTTCTTCTTCCTGCTTGCGGCGCTCTTCTTCTTCGGCTTTCGCGCGTGCTTCTTCTTCGGCACGCTGCTTCGCCTCTTCGGCCTCGGCTGCAGCACGCTCTGCTGCTACTTCTGCCTGACGCTGCTCAATCAGCGGAGCCAACTGCATACGCACAATATCAACATAGGCATCTACTAAACTCGACGACGGAGTCTTCGCAGGAATACCCAGCTTTTGTACTTCTTCAAGCAATTCCTTGCTCTGCATGCCAAATTCTTTGGCTAGCTCATATATTTTCACGCCTGCCAAGTGCCATCACTCCCTAATCTACCGATACATAACACGCTACGCTTGCACGTAGGGCGGTAATAACTTCGTCGTTTTGCGCAGCCCTGGAAACACGTAATCCCCGGGCGATCTGTCCTCTCTCAACCGCTTTTTCAAAGCAGTCCGCGGTAGAGCATGTCCATACTCCCCTACCAGGACGTCGTTTACTCTTGTCAAAAACTATCCGTGCACTTGCCTTAGTTTCGTCGCTGCTACTCATCACAAAGCGTAACAGTTCTTCGCGTGCTGCAATCTTGCGGCAAGCAACACAGGTGCGATTCGAAACTTTAGCTGTTGTTGCTGTTCTCACGCAGGACTAACTTGCGTCCTCTAGGTCAGCGTGTACTCCACAGTAAGCTGAGTTAGGACGTGCGTGGTTACGGCATCTAACCCCAGCAGCCGTAGTTGCACTACAGATGGGGTCGACGTCATCCAAGTTTTCCATAAGCGGAATCGGCTTCACTAGTCCTGCAGCCTCTGCCATCTCAACGCTCTTTATGTCAATGCGCCAGCCAGTCAGTTGTGCGGCAAGGCGGGCATTCTGACCCTCTTTACCAATTGCCAGTGATAGCTGGTCATTAGGAACAATCACGTTTGCCGTGTGAGACGCCTCGTCAATCATGACACGGTCAACCTTTGCCGGAGACAGTGCATTTGCCACAAAAATCTCTGGATTTTCATCCCAGGCGATAATGTCAATGCGTTCCCCGCGCAGGTCAGTCACTACGTTGCGCACGCGACTACCGCCAGGGCCTACGCAGGCACCTACTGGGTCTAGACTGGGCTCACGGCTCGCTACGGCCACCTTTGAACGAATGCCTGCTTCACGTACGATGCTTTTGAATTCGACGATACCGTCGTAGACTTCAGGCACTTCAACTTCGAAGAGGCGCTTGATAAGGCCTGGATGCTTACGTGAAACGATGATGGAAGACTCGTTGGCCTTTTGTACGCGACGTACATCTACGATGTAGACTTTCACGCGTTCGTTAAAGCGATAGTGTTCGCTGGCTGGAGCCTCACTGGCTGGAAGTTCTGCCTCTAGGTCATCGCCTAGTTTAATGATGGTGAACTTGCGGTTTGATTGCTGGACAGGACCAGAAACCATTTCCCCAATACGTCCCACGAAATCTTCAAAGATGCGCTCACGACGAGCATCGCGCACCATGGCACTGATAACTGACTTTGCCTGATGAGCAGCGATACGAGACACCTCTGGTGGGGTTACGTCCTTCTCCTCATATTCACGCACTTCGCCCTCTTCTGGTTCTGTTTCTGGGTCAAAGTCGCCTATCGGAATAAGTTCATATACGTAAATCGCACCTGTCTCGCGGTCAAGCATCACCTTTGCGGCATTTTCTAGCTTTAGCACACGCTCATAAACAGGAGCTAAGTTTTGTTCAAGCTTATCAAGCAGCTCATACTCATCAATTCCGTGAGTCTGTGCAATCTCTTTGAATGCTGCCATCAAACCAATATCTGCCATCGTTGTACCCTTTCTTGCTTTGCTCTCTACTGCATGTGCGCAGTACAGAGACTTCTATTTAATTGTCTTCGCCTACGCCGCGCCGTATTCGCTAGAGCATATGCTAGCGATGCGCGCCCGTTTCGCTTGCGTTATCATCGACGCTTCGTTTAGCACGCCCGCCTGGAGAAGATACCTCTAGGGTATAGCGCGTCGTAATCAGTTCGTCCAGTATGAGGTCAATCCACTTATTGGCGGCTGTTAAATCGTCAATTCCGATGCCGCCATCCTTGTTCAGATAGACAATAACAATAGGGTTGTGAGTCTGTCCTTTAAGCTCAACATCAATCAGCTCAAGACCCTCTGTTGTCGCCTGGCTATTAAGTGCATCAAAGAGCATCTGCGCACGTTCTTCCTTGTTCATCATATGCTCCTTCCTGCGGCCCTTTCGCCAGCGTAAATTGTCGCCTAAAACATGCTTAAAGTACGTTACAAGCTAAAAGAAGTAGGTCACAATGACCCACTTCCTCGTAACGTACACTAGTCTAAAAACAATCTGTATAAACAAGTCCTACAATACTAGCACAAAGCCTACCCTGCTACAAATCGGAAATAGAGTACTGCGGCAAGCCCAAAGGCATATATCCAACTAAGCGCTATCCAGACATACTGCTGTATTGCAGCACTCTGATGCCAGGACTTGAAAAGTTGTCCTGAAGAGATGAGCAAGAACAAGATGGAGGGCATCCATATAAATACGAAAAGTAGACCTATTTGCTGCTCGGTTCCAAAATCTGCCATAAAGGCCGTCGCAGGCGACAGAACAAACCATCCCAAAGCTGCAATAATCACCAACAGCGCAGCAGACCACACAATTCTTAAAACTAAATTCATTTACTGGATATCCCCCTGTTTAGGAGCACCTTAATAGGTACTACATCTTCCCCGCTTGCCCTTTTACACTGCTAAAGTCTCCCCTGCACAGCAATTTCTGTCAAGCACCCAAGCCTAGCGTAGCTGCTGCCCTTACACAGTGAACGTTAGGGGGGAAATCTACATTTCTCTTATATTTTATCCCCCTACGGGGCTTGTGGGAGCATTTTGCTCGCTATACACTTTATCTCAATAAAGTAATCTGAGTGGAATTTTATTCAGTTAAAGAAAGAGGGTATTTGCATGATAAAGCGTACTACTAGACTGAACTTATTGTTGGTATTGGGATTATCTTTAGTGTTGGCTGTTTTGGGACTTTCTGCCTGTAGTGATGACGCCGATATCGATGCGAGCCCTCCTGCTGAAGAGGCTACTACACGCATTATCACTGATGCTCTAGGGAGAGAAGTAGAGATTCCTGTCACTGTTGAGAGCATTATTACCCTAGGTTCTGGTGCGCCACGTCTTGCTGCCTATCTCGATGTTGTTGACATGCTGGTTGGTGCTGAAGAATACAATACCGAAGATGTTGTTGTGCGGCGCGACTATAACCCTGTGCATATTGAGACTTTCCGTGAGCTGCCCCTAGTGGGTACCGGGGGTGGAAGTGGCGATAACAACGGCTTCCCTGAAGAAATCATCCTTGTTTCACCTGACGTTATTATTGCTGGCTTCGACTGGGAGGCTGCTGACGAATTGCAGGCTCAGACCAACATCCCTGTTGTATCTGTGCGCCATCAAACAGGCCTTGCCCATGAAAGCTTTGCTGTTGCCTTGCACACTTTCGCAGAAGTTGTTGATGAATTAGAGCGTGCATGGGAACTGTTGGCATATATTGAAGACTTAAAAGCTGACCTTGATGGGCGCACTCGTGATATTGATGATGCTGATAAGCCCAGTGTTTACGCGGGTGCTGTTACCTGGAATGGTCGACGTGGTTTCGGGGGCACTTATTCAGACTTTGGGCCGCTTGTTGCTGTGAATGCCTTGAACGTGGCTGACGACGCAGACATTGACGGTTTTTTTGAAGCTGATTTTGAAGCCATCTTAGTCTGGGATCCTGACGTTATCTTCCTTGACCCAGGCAACATGGACTTAGTTAATGACGAATACCGTGCAAATCCTGGCTACTTTGATTCGCTCCGCGCTGTTCAGGAGGGACGCGTCTACACCATGCCAGCCTTCAATTTTTCTGGCACCAACATTACCTATGCACTAATCAATGCCTACTATGCGGGCATCGTACTCTACCCTGAAGAATTCTCTGATATCGACATCGAGGATAAGGCTGAAGAAATCCTGATAACTTTCCTAGGAGAAAATACCTTTGAGATAATGCGCGAAGATGGCCTGTTCTATGGCAAGCTCAGCATAGGTGAATAGAGATTTGTGACTCTTACCCTTCCTCGGCATTTCTGCCACTGAAGCAACTAGGACTTAAGTTCTCCAAGGCTTCAGTGGCGGAGATGTCAGTAAAGGTCACCTCTTTAGGCTACAATACCTCATCATGCATCTAACAGGGAAAAAGACAGAACATAAGGGCAGCAGTCACCACCATGACCACAGCCATAGTCATGGACGCAGCAGCAAGCATGGGCTGAACCATGCTCACACTCATGAACATAACCACTACGACGATTACCGAAAACATGTCAGTAAGAAGTGGTTCACTTTGCTGGCCTTGGCGCTTATCTTGGTGGCTGTAGCACTTATATCTGCATCTGTGGGCTCTTCGGGGATTCCCATCACAGAGGTTGTGCGCGCCCTCTTTGGTGGGGGCGAAGAAGTCAGTCGAACTATCCTGTGGAATGTGCGCATCCCTCAAATCATAACAGGGGTCGGCGTAGGTATCGCGCTTGCCATGGCAGGCTGCATCATGCAAAACGTGCTTCGCAACCCTCTTGCCTCAGCCTCTACCCTAGGCATTGCTCAAGGAGCATCCTTTGGGGCAGCAGTCGCCATTGTATTTTTCCAAGCAGGCGTTCAGTTGGGTGCTGCTTCTGCCGTCACCCATACCATCACCAGTCCCTACCTTGTGGTTGTTTTCGCCTTTTTAGGCGGCATTGCTACCACAGCAGTAATCTTGCTACTAGCACGCATTAGCGGAGTCAGTCCAACATCCCACATCCTAGCTGGGGTCGCACTAAGCGCCCT